>DNMB01000109.1:22372-26470 GCA_003489485.1 Chitinophagaceae bacterium
CAATTGTTGGTAGCCCTGGCCGCGCAGTGCGGAGATGTGGCACAACTTGGAACCATTACAACCGCCATCGATAAATTAGACAAGATCGGCATCGACAAGGTTAAAGAAGAATTGGCCAAGAAGAATTTGTCGGCTGCGCAGATCGACCAAATAGTTGCTTATCTGCAGATCGGCGGAACCTTACAACAGCAAGTAGAACAATTGAACGACTTGCTCGGAAAGCAACCCGAAGCGCAAACGGCGCTTGCAGAACTAAAACAACTGATCGAGGACTTGCAAGATCAGCAGGTCAATGCCGTGCTTGATCCAACGCTGGCCAGAGGACTCAATTATTATACCGGTGCCATCTTCGAGATCAAGGCTCCTTCGCGTGTAAACATCGGTAGCATTGGCGGTGGCGGCCGATACGATGACCTGACGGGGCTGTTCGGAGTGCCCGGCATTCCCGGAGTGGGACTTTCTTTTGGAGTGGACCGCATCTACGATGTGCTAGAAGAATTACAAGCTTTTCCGGCCAACACCGACAACGGATCGCAGGTGCTGTTCTTTAACCTGGGCCAAGAAGAAATGAAAGCCGCCTTTGTAAAATTACAAGCGCTACGTGCCAGAGGAGTGGCCGCAGAATTATATCCCGAGTCGGTAAAATTTGATAAGCAGTTCAAGTACGCAGAAAAAAAGAACATCCCCTATATAGCCATCATCGGAAAAGAAGAGATGGAAAAACAGCAGGTCAACATCAAAAATATTCGCAGCGGCGAACAACGAACTTTTTCTTGGAGCGAATTAGCGACCCTTTCCTTTACCTGGTAACCACTTTTCGTCAGAGTGACTCATAGACCACCGCGGCACCCTGGCCTACTCCTACGCACATTGTTGCTAAACCATAACGTGCATTTCTTCTTTTTAATTCGTAGAGCAACGTGGCAGAGATGCGCGCACCACTGCAACCCAACGGATGTCCAATGGCGATCGATCCTCCGTTAACATTTACCAACGAAGGGTCGAGCTCGAGCTCTTGTATACAGGCCAGTGATTGAGAGGCAAAGGCCTCATTGAGTTCAATGAGGTTGATATCGGCCAAGGACAGACCGGCCCGTCGCAATACTTTTTTTGTAGCGGGTACCGGCCCGATACCCATGATAGAGGGATCGACCCCGGCCACCGCCATGGATACTACTTTGGCCATGGGAGTAAGCTTATACTTCTTAAGCGCCTCCTCACTGGCCAGCAACAGGGCAGCTGCTCCGTCGTTGATCCCTGATGAATTGCCCGCGGTAACGGTGCCATTCTTTTTAAAAGCAGGCGAGAGTGCCGCTAGTTTTTCGAGTGAGGTTTCGCGGGGATGCTCATCGTCTACCACCCAACTGATCAGGCCTTTGTTTTGAATTTCTACCGCCGTGATCTCTTGTTCCCAAATACCTTTTTTACGGGCAACGGCATATTTCTGCTGCGAAGAGAATGCAAACTGGTCTTGTTGTTCGCGGGTGATCTTATAGGACTCGGCCAGATTCTCTGCTGTCTCTCCCATAGAGTAAGGATGGTATTGTTCTGCGAGCAAGGGATTGACAAAGCGCCATCCCATCGTGGTATCGAACAGTTGTGCACTGCGATCGAAAGGCTGTGCGGATTTAGCCATTACGTAAGGAGCGCGACTCATACTCTCTACGCCACCGGCCAAGATAAGGTCAGCATCACCGCAAGCAATTTGCCGGGAGCCCTCCATGATGGCTTGCAAACCCGATGCGCAAAGTCGGTTAACGGTGGTGCCCGCTACCGTCACTGGTAAGCCGGCCAACAGTAACGACATCCTGGCCACGTTTCGATTGTCTTCTCCGGCCTGGTTGGCAGCACCTGCAATGACCTCTTCGATAGCTGCCGGATCGATCGTATCGTTTCGTTTATGCAGGGCGCGTAGCACGGTAGCCAACAGATCATCGGGGCGAACTGCGCTCAGTGCCCCTCCGTAGCGTCCTACCGGTGTTCGGATAGCATCTACTACATAAACTGGTTTCATGTTAGAGGTTTATAGGCAAATATCCGTTAAATACTCAAATCCCTGACGGAGGCAGGCTATCTTTGCAAGACATGAAAAAAACGGCAGCGGAAAATATCAGAACCTGGAGCCTGCAACAAATAGAGCAGCATTTTGAGCAACTGGGCGAAAAGAAGTTCAGGGCCCGACAGCTCTACGACTGGCTCTGGCAAAAAAATGCCATGTCCTTTGCCGACATGACCAACCTGAGCAAAGAGCTGCGACAACACTTGGGAGAACAATTTGTGCTACCCTCCCTTACCGTCAATGCTACCCAACATTCCAGCGATGGGACCGTCAAGAGTCGCTTTCAGACCTGGGATGGACATGCGGTAGAAGGGGTGCTGATCCCTACCGAGAAAAGACTCACGGCTTGTGTGTCTTCGCAGATAGGATGTTCGCTCAGTTGTAAATTTTGTGCCACCGGCTATATGGACCGCAAAAGAAATTTGCAATTCGATGAGATAGTCGACGAAGTGGTGTTGCTGAACAAAGAGGCCATGAATCAGCATCAAAAAAAGATCAGCAACATCGTCTTTATGGGGATGGGAGAGCCGCTGTTGAATTACAAACAGGTACTACTGGCCATCGACAAGATCACCTCTCCCGAAGCGTTGGGAATGAGCGCGCGTCGCATTACGGTTTCCACAGCGGGGGTGGCCAAAGGCATTCGCCAGTTAGGAGACGATAACGTGCGTTTTAAATTGGCACTCTCGCTGCATGCGGCCAACGATCTCAAACGCAACGAGATTATGCCCATCAACGAATCGAATCAAATTCGTACGCTCATCGAGGCTCTCAACTATTTCTATAAAAAGACGGGTAACGAGATCACGTTCGAGTACATCTTGTTCGACCAATTCAATGATTCGTTGCAAGACGCCGAAGAGCTGGTCAAGATCTATCGCCAGGTTCCTGCAGACCTGGTCAACATCATCGAGTACAACCCCATCGAAAATGCTCATTTTCGTAAACCCTCCGAGGCCAAAACCATGGCCTTTATGGACTATCTGGCTAAAAAAAGGGTCAATGCCCGACTTCGAAAAAGCAGGGGAAAGGATATCGACGCGGCTTGTGGCCAACTAGCCAATAAAGGTTGATCGCTCGTCTCTTTAAACCTTTTACTTCTTGGTCGGTCAGAGAATTGTTACCCCGCCGCAGCGCAGGGTCCCCTTAAAAAAATTAACTATGAAAACGATCATCACCCTTTGTATCGCTACCCTTCTTATCGGACAGGCCGTTGGTCAAGATCGCCCTGCACCCGGCGCCCCCCGCCCTCCCCACCAGGGCCCCAACAGAAAACAAGGAAACGAGCTGCTCATGCAGCGACTGCAACTGACCCCCGCCCAACGTGACCAGCTAAAGAAAGAACAAGAACAAGCCCTTGAAAAAGTACTGACCCCCGATCAAAAAAAGAAACTAAAGGAGATCCGTCAACAACAGCAAGAGCGGAAAAATAATATGCTGGGCAAGCAAAGACAACAACTGAAGGAGCGTTTATCGCTTACGGATGAGCAAGCCACCAAGTTGCAAGACCTGCAGAAAAATTTCATGGAGTCCATGAAAAAGAATCGCCAGCAACTTGACCAGACCATTGCGCAACAACGAGACAGAGCGCATGAAATGATGGAAACCCATCAGCAATCACTCAAAAAACTTTTAAGTGCCGAACAACTCGAAAAATACAAAACGATGATGCGCGATAAAATGCGTGGCGGCATGGAACAATTGCGGGGTGGCATGGAACAATTTCGCGGACGTCGTGGTAATATGCCGCAGCGCCCACCCATGCGTCATCAAGCGGCCGGGGAGCCTATACCCGATGCGTTGTAATTACCGTAACTTCGCAGCATACCTGTTGAAAAACAGCTATTCTGCCCCATGAAAAAATCTAGCGGACACCCCTTTACCAAGTTTGGGGTAAAAAAAAGCAACGCTGCCATTAAAGAGCAGTTTCGCCAAGAAAAAAGAAAGGTCAAAAAAGAGAGAGAAGCTTTTTTCGAGCAAAAAAAAGCAGCTGAACGATCGGCTCCCGCCGGTAAGCCGGCCGCGGCCGACGTAAAAGG
>DNMB01000109.1:26775-28708 GCA_003489485.1 Chitinophagaceae bacterium
CACGGCCGACGTAAAAGGAAATTTTCCAAAGAGCCATCCGGTCATTGCGCCTCCCGAACGCATGACCCTCAATAAATACCTGGCCCATGCAGGGGTGGCAGCTCGTCGTGAAGCAGCCCTTCTCATTAAAAAGGGATTGGTAAAAGTAAACGGAGTGGTCATCGTTGAACCGGGCTGCAGGGTCGCTCCTACCGATACCGTAATTTATAATGGCAAAAAACTCTCTCCTGCTCGTGAGTATGTTTACATCTTGCTCAACAAGCCCAAAGACTACATTACGACCACCGACGATCCACAAGGAAGAAAGACCGTACTTGATATCGTAGCACAAGCCACCAGCGAAAGGATCTATCCGGTGGGCCGCCTCGATCGCAATACAGCAGGCGTATTGTTGTTGACCAATGATGGTGAATTAGCCCAGCAACTCACTCACCCCAAGAACCAGATAAAGAAGATTTACCAGGCAACATTGAATAAGCCACTTGATAAAAAAGATTTTGATCAGCTGCTAAAAGGGGTCGTTCTCGAAGACGGTCCTGCCTCTGCCGATGTTTTGGCCTATGCCGATCTTAAAGACAAAACCCAAGTAGGCATCGAGATTCACAGCGGCCGTAACCGAATTGTAAGACGCATGTTCGAGCACCTGGGATACGATGTTAAAAATCTGGACCGGGTGGTCTTTGCCGGCTTAACGAAAAAAAACGTACCCCGCGGCAAATGGCGATTTCTGAGCGAAAAAGAGGTACGAGATCTCAAACACTTTGGAAAAGGAAAGTAAGCGGTCATGCAACTCTCTTCGTTGATACTGACCGAAACCGATCACTGGATCGCACTCAATAAACCCAGTGGCCTATTGTCCGTTCCCGACCGGATGGGCAAAGAGCCTTCCCTTAAGATGATGTTGCGAGAAAAGTATGGCAACATCTTTGTCGTTCATCGGCTAGATCGTGAGACCAGCGGAGTGATCTTGTTCGCAAAAGACGAATCCACACATCAAGAACTGAACCGGCAATTCGAAGAAAGAAAAACCGAAAAAATCTATCAGGGGTTGGTACTAGGTACGCCTGCTGACGAAGCGGGAAGTATAACCACCCCGATCGCCGTACACCCGGCAGAGGATGGTAGAATGATGACGCATGCAAAAGGAAAACCCTCTCATACCGACTATAGGGTCCTCGAAGTACTGCGCCCGTACAGTTGGATGCAGTTCAACATTCATACCGGAAGAACGCACCAGATTCGCGTACACATGCAAGTGCTTGGGCATTCCATTGTCTGCGACACACTGTATGGAGATGGAAAACCGGTACTGGTCTCTTCGCTGCGAAAAAAATTCAAACTCGCCAAAAGCGCCGAAGAAGAAAGACCCATCTTAGGCCGCCTGGCCTTACATGCGCAGCGGCTTTGCTTTTTCGATCACGAAGAAAAGGAACAATGCATTGAGGCCCCGTTGCCCAAAGATCTCACGGCCACTCTTTCGCAACTACGAAAAGGTCAGTCAAAAAGATAAATTAGGCAGGCTGCACGCATTCGAGGCGATAGCGAATAGCACTATTCTTGCGCAGCATGGCTGCCACCCCACAGTATTTCTCGAGCGATAGATCGATGGCTTTTTTTACTTTCTCTTCGTTCACTCCATCGGTGGCAATTTGGTAAAGAAGATCGATATCCGTAAACACCCTGGGATGATCTTGAGTTTGCTCGGCACTGCTTACCACGGAAAGAGCCGTAAAGGGAACTCTCATTTTCGTTAAGATATCGACAACATCCACCGCCGAGCAACCAGCCAGACCGGCCAGGAGCAAGGCCTTGGGGCTGATTCCCTTTTTTAAATCACCATCCATCCATACCGAACCGGCAAGTTCTTGGGTGGCTTCGAATTGCAACCCTTCTTTCCACTGTGTAGTAACCGTCATGATATATTTTTTTTGCG
>DNMB01000010.1 GCA_003489485.1 Chitinophagaceae bacterium
CCACCCGCGGTGTTTTGATTGATCTCCGTAACGCTCACGTGAAAAGGATGAACAGACGAAAGCGGGTCCGGCTTTGAAAAGACCGGCATCATCCACCACAGAAAAAGCGCCAAGACCGTTTGCATAATAAATTTTCAGTTCACAAAACTCTGCAATATTTTCAAGCTTTACTAGAAAATATTGTAGCAACGCGCACCGATGGATACCCTGCTTTTCTACTTTCCCCTAGGTTGGGAGCATATCTTGAGCCTCGACGCCCTCGATCACCAGGCTTTTTTGGCAGCCATGGGGGCCTCATTCTTATTACAAGACTGGAAGCGGCTGCTGGTGGTGGTTACAGCATTTACATTGGGGCATTCCCTGACCCTTGCCCTGAGTGTACTGAATGTGTTTTCGGTGAACAGTCAATGGGTAGAGCTGCTTATTCCGGTAACCATTTCGCTCACGGCCGTGCAGCATCTGTTGCGTGAGCGCCCAGCGCGAAACAAGACCTTGCTTTTATACGCGTCTGCCCTTTTCTTTGGCTTTATTCACGGCATGGGATTTGCCAACAACATCCGGTTCATGCTTTCGCAAGATCAATCGCTCGGATGGGGATTGCTGGGCTTTAACCTGGGGCTGGAGGCCGGTCAATTGGTATTTATGGCCTTGTTTTTGCTACTGGCGCAAGCAGTTGTACAGTTTTTACGTTTAGAAAGACAAAAATGGACCCTATCCGTCGCATTATTTACCTTTGGACTATCGCTATTTATGATATTTCAACGCATTGATCTTTTTTAAAACCGATACAGAATGAAATCTACTTTGCTCGTTTTGCTGGTGTTGATGACAAGTGCATTGCTTGCCCAGAACATTCAGAACAATCCAAACAGTAATCACGGTAACAAATTTGAACAGCTGGGAACCATCTTTCCCACCCCCAATGAGTACCGCACCGCCAGCGGAGCGCCCGGACCTCGTTATTGGCAGCAACGCTGCGACTACGACATCCGTTGCGAACTCGATGAGAAAAATCTTATGCTCAAAGGATCGGAGACCGTTACTTACTTCAATAATTCTCCCGATGTATTGACCTATCTCTGGCTGCAACTCGACGAAAACGAGCACAGCTCGGTCAATAATGCCAACTACCAAGACAGCGAGGGCATGAGCCGCCAAATGAGTGTGCAGCAATTAAAACAACTCGAAGAGAACAAAGGCGACAATGGCTTCGGATTTAACATTCGCAAACTGACCGATGCCACCGGCAAATCACTTCGCTATACCATCAACAAGACCATGATGCGTGTAGAGCTGCCCACTCCCCTCAAACCCGGACAGCGCTTTGTCTTTATGCTCAATTGGGATTATCGTATTTCGAACCGTATGACCATAGGGGGTCGCGGCGGATATGAATATTTTCCAGAAGACGGCAATTATCTCTTTACCATGACGCAGTGGTATCCTCGTCTTTGCGTGTACAGCGACTTTAAAGGATGGCAGAACCAACAGTTCACCGGACGGGGCGAATTCGCTCTTACGTTCGGCAACTTTAAAGTGCAAATGACCGTGCCGGCCGACCACGTGGTGCTCTCTACCGGAGAATGTCAGAATTATCCAATGGTGCTTTCGCTGGCACAGCAAGCCCGCTGGAAACAAGCGCAGACCAGTAAGGAACCTGTTGAGATCGTAACGCTCGAAGAAGCAAAGGCAGCCGAAAAAACAAAACTCAGCACCAAAAAGACCTGGATCTACAAGGCCGACAATGTGAGAGATTTTGCATGGACCTCTTCCAGAAAATTCGTCTGGGATGCCATGCCAATTGTAGTAGAAGGAAAGAAAGTAATGTGCATGAGCGGATACGGCAAAGAAGCCTACGGACTTTATCGCCCGTACTCTACCAAAGCCGTTGCACACACCATCAAGACCTACTCTCAATTTACCATACCCTATCCCTATCCCGTAGCGCAGAGCATCGAGGCCTCTAACGGAATGGAATACCCCATGATCTGCTTCAACTATGGCAGAACCGAAAAGGATGGCACGTACAGCGAGAGCATTAAAAACGGAATGCTCGGGGTCATCATCCATGAGGTTGGACACAACTTCTTTCCGATGATCATCAACAGCGACGAAAGACAATGGAGCTGGATGGACGAAGGACTGAACACCTTTGTAGAATACCTGGCCGAAGAGCTGTGGGACAACAAATTTCCCAGCAGAAGAGGACCGGCTGCCTACATTACTGATTACATGAAGCTTCCTAAAGACCAGCTGGAGCCCATCATGACCAATAGCCACAACATCGTGCAATTCGGTCCCAACGCCTACTCTAAACCCGCTACCGGTCTCAATATTTTGCGCGAGACCATCATGGGTCGCGAATTGTTCGATTACTCTTTTAAGGAATATGCCAGAAGATGGGCATTTAAGCATCCCGAGCCGGCCGACCTGTTCCGCACCCTCGAAGATGCGAGTGGTGAGGACCTCGATTGGTTTTGGAGAGGATGGTTCTACAGCACGGAAGCATGTGACATTTCGCTCGATACCGTAAAGTATGCCGTTGCCGATACCGGTTCTTCAGCGATCGGCACCGCTCGCAGCACCACCATGCGTCGCAGCGCCGACAAACCCCTGGTAAATGCCTTCGAGGATATTTCGAAGATCAGAAACCGCACCGACTCCAGCATTGTGTTTGCCACGGATGCCGATACAACGCTTCGTGATTTTTACTGGCGCTATGCCAGAGGGCTTGAGCCGTACGATACCAGTCGCAGAGAGTTTTCAATGGGCGGAGGCACTCCTGAATCTATGACAGAAGAAGAGAAAAAGAGATATGCCAATCTGCATCAATACGAACTGACATTCTCGAACAAAGGCGGTCTTGTAATGCCTATCATCATTGAGTGGACCTATAAGGATGGCAGCAAAGAAACAGAGAAGATACCTGCGCAAGTGTGGAGACTCAACGAAAAGAAAGTAATCAAGTCGTTTGTAAAGGAAAAAGAGGTTGCCTCCATTAAACTCGACCCCCTGCGCGAAACGGCCGACATAGACGAGAGCAACAACAGCTGGCGCAACATTCCTGCCCCTTCTCGCTTTACTGTCTTTAAGCAAGGACAAACAGGAGGAAGACGCAGTGGCGGAGGACAAGCCGGCAACCCAATGCAAAGGGCACAAGAAGCAAAAAAAGGATTCTAGTACGTTGGGGATGATGCGCTTTGTTTTTCTATGGACGCTGTGGCTGTTAAGTCACAACGCATTTGCTGCCAAAGTCGACACGATATGGGTAGCGAGCGCCTCCATGAAAAAATCGTACCGCTGCGTAGTGGTCATTCCCGAACTGCAGGAAAAAGAACAAGCAAGACTTCCGGTCACCTACCTATTGCATGGCTATAGCGGCGATTATTCCAATTGGATAAAAAAAGTTCCGGCCCTTACCCGCTACGCCGATCAATACCGCATGATGATCGTTTGCCCCGACGGGTTGAACAATTGGTATTTCGACAGCCCGGTGGCCGACAGCATTCGGTGGGAAACTTACATTGGGCAAGAATTACCTGCCTACATCGATGCGCACTATCCCACCCTTGCGGACAGAAAAGGAAGGGCCATCACGGGACTGAGCATGGGCGGGCATGGAGGGCTTTATCTTGGCATAAAACAAACGGAGATATTTGGGGCCTGTGGCAGTATGAGCGGAGGGGTGGACTTACTTCCTTTTTCCAAGAAGTGGCAACTCGATAAACTGTTGGGCGATCCGGTTACACAAGCGGACAACTGGAGACGCCACTCCGTGATGCAAATGGTAGAAGAGCCCATCAAGCAACCACTGGCCATGATCATCGACTGTGGTACAGAAGATTTCTTCTATGCCGTTAACGAGGCCCTTCACCAAAAACTACTCGAAAAGAAGATCGCGCACGATTATATTATTCGCCCCGGAAAGCACGACTGGAACTACTGGCAACAAGCCCTGCCCTATCAGTTACTTTTTTTCTATCGGTTTTTTTATGGCTCCCTCGGTTGAATCGTCCTCTTGTAACTTGTTCATTACATAGATCTCTTTGGCCAGCAATTTTCCGGAGCGGGGATCGTAATAGGTAAAGACCCCATGACGCATCGATAGGCCTTCGTTCTTGACGATCACGTCGGCTATTTTTTTATCAGGGTCCTTTAGGTCAAAGACGGCGACCGTATCGTAAGACTGTTTGGGATCCATGGCCCGCCAGTTCTCTTCTCTGACCAGTCCGCCAAAATAGGAGTAGTAAAGCTGTCGGCCGTGCAGCTTGCCCCAGCGGTAATTTTCTTCGGCGATCTTTACGCCCTCCAGCGAAAAACGCTTCCAAGTTCCTTCTTTGCTATCATCCACAAAATGGCCCTCTTCTTCGTACCCCCTTTCACCACGTAACTCCGGCATCGATACTACCCAGGGACCCTGTCTTTTACCACCCATATCTACCCGGTTAAGCGTGTCGCCGCGGCGGGTCAGAAAAAAATCTTTCCACTGGGCCGATATGCTCAGTGAATGCAACAGTAAAATCAATATAAATGCTCGCATTTTAGTAAGTTTGATTCATCTGTTTAACCCCGAAAAATCCCGTTATGCAAGTTAAACCTTCTGCTTTGCTCAGCATGACCCTTAGTCTGTTGATCAGTTTTTTCTCCCTTACTGCCTGGTCGCAGGTCGCACCCACCCCTGGTGCAGACAGAATGCGCTCGCTCGCACAACGCCAGACCCTTTTTGGAGACAGCTTGCTTAGTGCGGTGTCTTTCAGATCGATCGGACCAACCATTATGAGTGGCCGCGTGGTAGATGTAGAGGCCAACCCCAATGATCCCACCGAATTCTATGTAGCCTATGCAACCGGTGGTCTTTGGCACACGACCAATAACGGACAGAGCTTTACTCCTATTATGGACAGTCTCGATATTCTTTTCTTAGGCGATATCGCCATTAACTGGAATACGAACCCCCGCATCATTTGGGCCGGGACCGGCGAGGCCAACAGCAGCCGCTCCTCTTATGCGGGCACGGGCATGTATCGATCAAATGACAATGGAAAGACATGGCAATACCTGGGTCTTTCTGAATCGCATCATATAGGAGATATCAAATTACACCCCACCGACCCCAACACCGCTTGGGTGGCCGTGCTGGGTCATCTCTACACCGACAATAACGAAAGAGGCGTTTACAAAACGACCGATGGCGGCGCTACCTGGAAACAAACACTTTTTGTAAATGCGCAAACAGGCTGTGTTGACCTGGCCCTCGATCCTGCCAACCCCAATCAACTATTAGCGGCCATGTGGCAAAAGAATCGCAAGGCCTGGAAATTCGAAGAGAGCGGACCCTCCAGTGGTATTTACAAAAGCACCGATGGTGGAAGTAGCTGGCAAAAAACGTCGGGTGAGGGCAGCGGTTTTCCGCAAGGAAATAAAATTGGTCGCATCGGCCTTTGCTATTTTCCGGGTAACCCGCAGATCGTTTATGCGGTCGTAGATAATAATACCCCACTACCAGCCAAGAAATCGGCTACCGATTCATTGTATACCAAGGAGGACCTCCGAAATTTGACCACTGCTCAGTTTGCAGCACTCGACAATAACAAGCTCGAGAGTTTTTTACGAAAGAATCGTTTTCCCAGACAATACAGCGTAGCCCAGATCAAAGATAAAGTGGCCGCCGGTACACTGGCCCCCTCCGTGCTGTGGGATTGGCTCGACAGCGATGACGGTTTTCAGAACAGCGGTATAGCCGGATGCGAAGTATACAGAAGCGATGACGGCGGACGCAATTGGAAAAAAACACACGAAAAACCCATTGGCATTTTCAACACCTATGGCTACTATTTCGCCAAGATCTATACCTCTTACCAAAATCCCGAGAAGGTATTTATTCTTGGGTTTAGCTCACAAGTCTCTACCGACGGTGGTAAGACCTTTACCAATATGGACAAGGGTAATGTACATGCCGATCATCATGCCCTTTGGGTCAACCCCAAAAGAGATAGTCATATCATCAACGGAAATGACGGTGGCGTAAATATCAGCTACGATGATGGTAAAAATTGGTTCAAGGCCAATACACCCGCAGTGGGTCAATTCTATGCCGTTACCACAGACGATGCCAAACCTTACAATGTATATGGTGGATTGCAAGACAACGGTAGCTGGTGGGGACCTTCCAATCACAAAGAAGATATTGGATGGATCGATAATGGCCAATACGCCTACAAAGTAATTAACGGAGGCGATGGCATGCAAGCGCAAGTAGACAGAAGAGATAACAACACCATTTACTCCGGCTGGCAATTCGGCGCCTATGCCCGCTATCAAAAAGACAAGCCCGGTGTATCGAAAAGTATTCGCCCACAGCACTTGCTTGGCGAAAAGCCCCTGCGATTCAATTGGCAAACGCCCATTTTACTAAGCCGTCATAACCAGGATATTTTTTACTACGGAGCCAACCGCCTCTACCGCTCCCTGAACAAGGGAGATAGTCTGGTGTCACTTACACCCGACATGACCAAGGGGGCTGTAGCAGGTAACGTTCCCTATGGTACCATCACGACCGTCGATGAATCGCCCCTTCGCTTCGGTATGTTGTACATAGGGACCGACGATGGCAACCTGCATCGCTCCGATGATGGTGGTTATACCTGGACGGCCTTGCACCGAAGCGCCACGTCCGATAAGAGCAAAAGCGCCAAAACCACTGCGCCTTTCGCCGGACTCGATACAAAACAACTTTGGGTCAGTCGCATCATTGCCTCGCAGCATAGCGAAAACAGAGTGTACGTTACACTAAATGGATACCGCTCCGATAATTTTGAACCCTTTGTATTCGTAAGCGAAGACAAAGGCGTCACCTGGCAACCCATTGCCGGCAACTTACCGCTGGAACCCGTTAACGTAATCAGAGAAGATCCCAAGAATCCCGACCTGCTCTATGTAGGAACCGATGGTGGACTCTATGTTAGTTTTGACAGAGGAAAAACCTATAAGGCCTGGCAAACCGGTATGCCTCGTTCTGTTCCGGTACACGACCTGGCCATTCAGCAACGAGACAATGAATTGGTGGTGGGAACGCACGGGCGCAGCCTCTATGTAGGAAAGCTCGATAAGTTGCAAAAGAATTAAGCCGTGCGCGTAAGCCACTGCAGCGCGAGCGCATAGCCTTCTAAACCCAGCCCGCAAATAGTGCCTGCAGCCTTGGGACTTACATAGGAGTGCCTTCTAAACTCTTCGCGGGCGTGCACATTCGAGATATGTACTTCTATGACCGGTGCTTTGATGGCCGCCACCGCATCGCCAATGGCGACCGATGTATGCGTATAGCCTCCCGGATTTAATATGATCCCGTCGCAAGCAAAGCCAGCCCTTTGTATTTCGTTGATGAGTTCTCCCTCTACGTTGCTTTGGTAATAAGTAAGGGTAACATTCGAAAAACGCTCTCGCAATGTCATCAAAAAATCGTCGAACGAGACGGCCCCATATACAGCAGGCTCGCGCTTGCCGAGCAGATTCAAATTTGGTCCATTGATGATCGCGATGGTCATGCTTAGTTTTTAGAGGCCTTGATCATATCGATGAACTGATCGAACAAATAGCGGCTATCGTGCGGACCCGGTGTGGCCTCGGGGTGATATTGCACCGAAAAAGCAGGCTTACCCTTTACCCTTATTCCCTCTATGGACTGGTCATTGAGATTCACATGCGTGATCTGAATATGATCGGCCTTTTTGACCGCTTCGGGATCGACTCCAAAGCCATGATTTTGCGTTGTGATCTCTGAGCGACCCGTTTCTAGGTTCTTTACAGGATGATTGAGACCGCGGTGTCCGTGATGCATCTTGAACGTAGGGATGTCGTTGGCCAGCGCCAGTAGTTGATGGCCCAAACAAATACCGAAGAGCGGTTTCCCTTCTTTCATCACTTCTTTTACCATGGCGACCGCGTAATCCATCGGTGCAGGATCGCCCGGACCATTGGAGATAAAATATCCGTTAGGAGCAAACTGCTTTACTTCTTGCAACGACGTGCGAGCAGGAAAAACCTTTACGTGTGCCCCGCGCTCTACCATGCATTGCAAAATATTTCGCTTAACGCCATAGTCCATCACTGCAATGCGAACGGCCGAGGTCGGATCGCCCAGCTCGTAAGCCGTTGCGGTACTCACTTTTGAGGCTAGCTCCAGCCCATCCATGTTGGGAACGGCCTGCAACTTCTTTTTCAATGCATCGATATCGGTGGTCTCAGAAGAAATGATACAATTCATGGCACCCTTGGTACGAATATGCGCTACCAGCGAGCGCGTATCGACCCCTTCTATCGAAACGATGGAGTGCGCTTTCAAATACTCGTCTAAAGAACCCATTGCTTGTTTACGAGAGTATTGCTCTTCGAGGTTTCTTCCGATCAATCCACTGATCTTGACACTGTCAGATTCCACATCGGCCTCTTTGACACCGTAATTACCAATATGCGCAGCATTCATGATCAGGATCTGACCAAAATAGCTGGGATCGGTGAACACCTCTTGATAACCGGTCATGCCGGTATTGAAGCAGATCTCTCCGGTCGTGGTGCCGATGGCGCCGAATGCCAGTCCGTGATGGACCGTTCCGTCAGCCAATACGAGAACAGCGGGGGTGGATGAGTGGGGCATGGTGCGGGGTTAGGGGTAAAAACAAATTGCGCAAAAATAACCCATTTGTACCGCCCGGATGCCAAAAATGTTCACAAGTTATACCAAGGGCTCTTGCTGGCTCAGGCAATGAAAACTGCCCAACCCCCAGATGATATCGACCGAATCGATACCTACTACCTGGCGGCCCGGAAAACACTGCTCAATGATTCGAAGCGCGGTTTCGTCTTGTTTGCAATTGAAGACGGGTACGATCACCGCATGATTGGCAATGTAAAAATTAGCATAAGAACAAGGCAGGCGCTGTCCCTCGTAAGAAAGAGGCGAAGGCATGGGGAGTTCGATAATATTGAGTGACTTACCGTCGATCAGCCGCATGGCCTTTAGCTGCTGCAAATTATGCTGCAGTAACGCATAATTCTCGTCCGTGCGATCGGACTCTACGGTGGCCAGCACCGTATCGGCATTTACGAACCGCACCGTATCATCAATATGACCATCTGTATCGTCGCCCACTATACCCTCATCGACCCATAAGATCTGCTCCACACCATAGTAATCACGGAGATAGTTTTCGATCTGCTCCTGATTTAAATGAGGGTTACGATTTGGATTCAGTAAACAAGCCGTAGAGGTAAGTAAGGTTCCTTTGCCATTGAATTCTACGCTACCCCCCTCCATCACAATACCCGGATGCCATACCGGCAACCCGTAGTGTTCAGCGATACGAGTGGGGATCACATCATCGAGATCGTAAGGAGGGTATTTATTGCCCCAGGCGTTGTATCCCCAATCCACAATAACTTTTTGGGGCTGGGCAGAAGGATTGATCAAAAAAGCGGGACCATGATCGCGACACCAGGCATCGTTGGTGGGGTGAATAAAAAAATCAACCTTAGCAAGATCAACATCAAAGCGTGTCATCCAGTCGGTGGCCTGTTGTTGCATGGCCGCATCCACTACATTGATCTTGACATGTTCGCCCTTGATGAGCTCCTTTATGAATTTTACGTAACTGGGGTAAATAGAATTGATCTTGCCGGGCCATGAAGCCTCTTTGTGAGGCCAGCTGAGCCAGGTAGCAGCATGCGGTGCAAATTCGGCCGGAAAATAATATCCCAGCTCACGGGGAGTGCGCTGCTCAGTTTTCATCTACATATCGCTTGGTGATGGGCTGGTAAGAATCGATTCGTCTGTCTCTCAAAAAAGGCCAATGCGTTCGATAATGATCGGTCTTGGAAAGATCGATCGTAACCACGGCCGTTTCTTCTTTGTCGTGAGAGCCTTGCCAGAGCAAGGTGCCGAACGGATTGGATACGAAGGAACCACCCCAAAATTGCATGGCACCGTTTTGCTCGAGGCCCACCCGATTTACGCTGACCACATGCACCCCGTTGGCAACAGCATGACTGCGTTGCATGGTTTGCCAAGCGCCGTATTGCTCGGTATTGGTAGCGGCGTCTTGACTGGTGGCCCAACCAATGGCAGTAGGATAAAACAGGATCTCTGCGCCCATTAGTGCGGTAATACGGGCCGCCTCGGGGTACCACTGGTCCCAACAGATAAGAACGCCGATAGTGGCGAATTTTGTTTTAAAGACCTTATAGCCCAGATCGCCCGGGGTAAAGTAGAATTTTTCGTAGTAAGCGGGATCGTCCGGAATATGCATTTTCCGGTATTTGCCCAGATAGGTTCCGTCGGCATCAATAACGGCAGTGGTGTTATGATAGAGTCCTTCTGCGCGCTTTTCGAAGAGTGAGGCAATTACGACCACACCCAAACGGGCAGCCACTTGCTGTAACGTTTCTGTAGAGGGTCCGGGGATCGGTTCGGCCAATTGAAAATTCTCATAGGCCTCGATATCGCAAAAATAGAGTGAGGTAAATAGCTCTTGCAAACAGACGACCTGGGCTCCCTTTGCGGCAGCTTGTTCGATCTCTTTGACGGCCTTGTTCAAATTGGCTGTTTTGTCTGCTGAACAGCTCATCTGAACCAATCCTACCGATACCGATCTCATAGGCATTATTACTATCCGATAAAGGCTGCTTATTCAGCAGCAGGGGTCTCTTCGGCAGGAGCCTCAGTGGCAGCAGGTGCCTCTGCAGGAGCTGTTGCTTTTTTACGAGCACCGGAGCGACGGGTCTTTTTGGCCGCGGCTTT
>DNMB01000178.1:0-374 GCA_003489485.1 Chitinophagaceae bacterium
CCCAACCGGGTTCTTTCAAAAGAATCAAGCACCACTCTTGGTGGTCAACACCTCGTTTTTTTCTTTTACCACGCACCAAAATCTGAACCTTGTCGTCAATGGTAAAAAGACGCTGGCGTATCATGTTCATGCTATAGCCGGTAAGGGATCCGATACGCTCACCTGGCGTCATCCAATGGGAAGCGCCATCGGCATCTATAAGAACCGTAGAGCCGATGTGTCTTGGCAATTCACCGACAGTGCCTCGCGTTATCCGCTGGCCTTACAACGACCCATTGCCGCCTTTAGGGATTCGGTCGCTGCTCATTCTCAACAAACCTTTTTTCGGGCTGCTGCTTCTGCCAAGCAAAACAAGGGGGCCATGTTCTCTCCAG
>DNMB01000178.1:769-2505 GCA_003489485.1 Chitinophagaceae bacterium
ACCAATAACGAAGAGATGAAGTTTGCCGGAAAGGCCATTGCTGATAAGCATCCTCGAACAGCCATGGGATATACTAACAAAGGCGAACTCATCGTATTGGTGATAGAGGGGCGTAATCCGGGAAAAGCCGAAGGGTTGACCCTTACACAAACGGCCACACTATTGAAAGAGCTGGGTTGTGTAGAGGCGCTCAATCTCGATGGAGGAGGTAGTAGTTGTATGCTCGTAAACGGAAAAGAGACCATACGCCCCTCTGACAAAGAAGGGCAACGAGCCGTTCCCGGTGTATTTATGATCAAGCGGCTCAGGCCTCTTCCCAAATAAGTGCGCTGGCTCCTAAAATAGCGGCATCAGCCTCTTTTAAATTACTAAAGACCAGCTTTACCTTATTTTTAAATACCTGCACTAGGTTAGCCTCCATAGCGTTACGAGTCGGATTTAAAATTAAATCTCCAGCTTTGGTCAGTCCGCCAAATAGCACGATCGCCTCGGGCGAAGAGAACATTACAAAATTTGCTAAGGCCTCTCCCAATAGTTGACCGGTAAAGGAAAAGATCTCTTTGGCGATCTCGTCTCCTTTGATGGCGCATTCATAAACCTTTTCGCTCGTAAGCTCTTCTGGCGAAATATCTCGTAACATGCTTTTTTTAGTGGGATGATCTCTCAGCATCTCCAGGGCTGTCTCTCGCACACCGGTGGCAGAGGCATATGCCTCTAGCGGACCCCGGATGCCGGTGCCGGGGTGAAGCCTGCCCCCGGGTCTGATGATCGTGTGTCCGAGCTCACCCGCAAACCCATCGTGACCCAATACAATTTTTCCGTTGATAAAAATACCACTGCCCACACCGGTACCCAGCGTGATGGTAATAAAATCGCGCATCCCTTTTGCGCAGCCGTATTGCTGCTCTCCGGCAGCCGCGGCGTTGGCATCGTTGGTAAGCTTTACGTTCATGCCGAATCGCTCCTGTATCATGGCGGCCAGCGGCACAATGCCTTTCCATTTTAAATTGGCGGCATGTTCAATATTACCCGTGTAATAATTTCCGTTCGGTGCGCCAATGCCGATGCCCGCAAATGCATCGACCCCGCCCGATTGTTCGATCATCGGAGAGAGATGCTGATAAAGCTCTTCTATGAAACCCTGCACCGTGTCTCTGGCATTGGTGAGCATCCGACCCTGTGTAAGGATCGTGCCTTCTCTGTCTACGATGCCAAATTTGGTGTTGGTTCCACCAATATCTATTCCAACTGCAAATTTTTTCATGTTGCTACGATCAAATTGAAAGGTTAATGACCTCCACCTGCTGCGGTGGTATCGTAATCAATGCCCTGACGCTTCAAGATCCCCTTTACCAAAAAGGCGAACAAGGCCAGATATGCAAAGCAAATTGCGCAGACAATAAAAGATTGATGGATGCCGATAATGTCTGCCAGTTTTCCTTGAATAGGAGGAATGATAGCACCACCCAAGATCATCATGATCAAGAAAGCGGACCCTTGCGTGGTATATTTTCCTAACCCTGCTACAGACAGGGCAAAGATCGAGGGCCACATGATGGAGCAAGCCAGACCACCGGCCAAGAAAGCGAAAATGGCAACTTTACCTTGTGTTAGAATTCCCACTAGCATGGCTGCTATTCCAAAGAGGCTAAACAGTAGCAACGTGCGGGCCGGTTTATTTTTACTTAAGAAAAAGACCAGAATCTGTATGCCCACGCATACCACGTAGCCCAGCA
>DNMB01000105.1:0-189 GCA_003489485.1 Chitinophagaceae bacterium
GTGAAAGGGCCAATGGCAATGCGCCCAGGGCCATGGCAAGACTCGTCATCAAAATAGGGCGAAGACGTTGCGTGGCTGCGGTTACCACCGCTTCTGTGCGACTCAGCCCTTTCTCTCTCATCTGATTGGCGAACTCTACGATCAGGATTCCGTTTTTGGTCACCAGGCCGATCAGCATGATCATTCCGA
>DNMB01000105.1:509-9200 GCA_003489485.1 Chitinophagaceae bacterium
ATCATTCCGATCTGTGAAAAGATATTCAGGGTATGTCCAAAGGCCCAAAGCGAAAGCACGGCACCGGCAATGGCAAGCGGCACGGTGAACATGATGATGAGCGGATCCACGAAGCTCTCAAATTGAGCGGCCAGCACCAAGAAGATCAGCACCAGGGCCAATAAGAAAGCAAATGAGGTATTGCTGGAACTTTCTTTAAAATCTCTCGAGGACCCACTCAGTGAGGTAGTGAACGTGTCATCCAGCGCGCTGGCTGCGATCCGTTCCATCTCTTTTATACCGTCTCCAATGGTATAGCCCGGTTGCAAGCCTGCGGAGATGGTAGCCGACTTATAGCGGTTAAAATGATAGATGGTAGGGGGGCTGTTGGTCTCCTCGATCGAGATCATATTGTCGAGAGAGATAAGCTCTCCTTTATTGTTGCGGACAAATAATTGTCTTACGTCTCCCGGATCGTCTCGGTCACTACGGGCCACTTGCCCCATCACGCTATATTGCTTTCCATCCTTATTGAAATAACCCATACGCCGATTGCTAAACGCTAATTGAAGGGCTTGCGATACATCTGTAACACTCACCCCAAGTGCCGCTGCCTTTAAACGATCTATCTCTATTTTTAGCTCGGGGCGATTGAACTTAAGGTCGGTATCGGGGTTCTGTAAGATCTTGCTATTGCGGGCTTCTTCGAGCATTTTTGGCAAGGCCTTAGTGAGTTTGTCAAAGTTGTTGTGCTGCACTACGAACGAAACGGGCTGTCCGCCTCTTCTATTGACCGATATGGTCTGCTCCTCTATTACAAATCCTCTTCCTTCGTTATAGCGGGGAAGATTTCGGTTGATCATTTTGGCCAGCTCACTTTGCGACCGTTGTCGCAACGATGGATCCGCAAGAGAGACCCTTACAAAACCGGTATTGGCATTGCCCGATCCGGTAAATCCGGGAGAGGTAATGCTAAAGAGCATCGTACGCTCGGGTATGGAGTCCAGCACCAGTTGCGTGACCTTGTTCACATAATTGTCCATCGCATCGAAAGACGTACCCTCGGGGGCCGTCAGTTGAATCCTGAATTGACTACGGTCCTCCATCGGAGCGATCTCCGATTGCAAGTTGCTTCCAACAAAGTAGATCGCCGCCAGGCAAAGTGCAATAATGACCAGTCCGATCACACGAACCTTCATGAAAGCCTGTAGTTGTCGCTGGTAGGCCGTCTCCATCCAACGAAAAAAAGGTTCGGTTACCCGGTAGAACCAAGAATGCTTAGTAGGGTCCTTTTTGGTAAGTGTTACATTGAGAACCGGGGTCAGCGTCAGCGAAACGAAAGCGGAGATCAGGACGGCACCCGATACCACAATACCGAATTCGCGAAAGAGCCTTCCGACAAAACCTTCTAAAAAGATGATTGGCAAAAAAACGATGGCCAGTGTGATCGATGTAGCAATAACGGCAAAGTAGATCTCTCGCGAGCCTTCTACGGCCGCTTGCCACTTGTTCATTCCTTTTTCGATCCGTTTATAGATGTTCTCCGTTACGACGATACCGTCGTCGACGACCAGTCCCGTGGCCAGAACAATGGCCAGTAGTGAAAGAACGTTGATGGTGAAACCCATCAGGTACATGATAAAGAAGGCGCCGATCAACGATACCGGAATATCGATCAGTGGACGAAGTGCAATGATCCAATCCCTGAAAAAGGCATAGATGATCATTACCACCAACAAGAAGGCGATCATCAGCGTTTCGCGAACCTCGAGGATCGATTTTTTAATGAAGCGTGTTTGATCCATTCCTACATTGAGAGAAATGTCGGAGGGCACATCTTTTTTGATCTGCTCGAGTCTTTTATAGAATTCTTCGGAGATTGATACATAGTTGGATCCCGGAAGCGGGATGATGGCAAGAGCGATCATCGGGGTACCGTTCCCTCTCATCAGCGTCTCTTCGTTCTCTGGACCGAGCACCGCTTCACCTACGTCTTTGAGTTTTACATCGGCTCCATTGACATTTTTGATGATCAGGTTATTGAAGTCCTCTTCTGAGTTCATCCGGCCGAATGTTCTGACCGAAAGCTCTATGGAAGAACCGGCAATTTTTCCGGAAGGTAGTTCGCTGTTCTCTCGGGTAAGGGCTGCCTGTACATCCCCGATGGTCACGCCAAGGGCATTGAGCCGAGAAGGTTCAAGCCAGATGCGCATGGCATAGCGCTTCTCTCCCCAGATCTGCACCGCACTTACTCCCGGTATCGTCTGTAGTCGTTCGACTAAAACGTTGGTAGCATATTCGGTAATGGCCAGTTGATCTCTGTTAGGGCTTTGGACCGTCATCGAAATGATAGGGTCAGAACTGGCATCGGCCTTCGATACCACTGGTGGAGCATCTAGGTCGGAGGGTAGTGATCTAACGGTCTGCGATACTTTATCGCGCACATCATTGGCGGCGGCCTCCAGATCAACGCCTAATTCGAATTCCACGTTGATGTTACTGGTGCCGTTGCTGCTCGAAGAAGTGATGTTCTTGATACCCGCGATACCATTGATCGATTTTTCGAGGGGCTCTGTAATTTGGGTCTCTATAATGTCTGGATTGGCACCGGCGTAGGAGGTTCTGACGCTGATATTGGGCGGGTCGATGGCCGGATAGTCTCTTACCCCTAAGAATCTGAATCCGATCACACCAAAAAGCACGATGATCAAGTTCATGACCACTGCCAGAATGGGCCTGCGAAGACTTAGTTCTGCGATGTTCATGGTTTGGGATTCAATATTTTTCCGGTGGTGATGGAGGCATCGGGCCGTACGCTGAGCAAGCCGGTTGTCACAACACTATCGCCAGGGGCGAGTCCCTCTATGATCTGCACCCGATCGGATGTTCTTGAACCTGTCTTTACGTCGGTAAACACGGCGATACCTCCTTTGTAGAGTATAACTTTTTTACCCCTGGCTTGCGGCAAGATCGCCTGCGTGGGAATCAACAGAGCATTGGGATCGGGATCAAAGCCTATGGTGACCTTGGCAAAACTTCCGGGCAGTAAAAACGATTTTTTAGCGTCGACCCGGGCGCGCACTTGCAAGCTTCGGCTATTTTCAGTAACTCTCGATTCAGTTGCCACGATTCGGGCGGTCAATGACTCATTACTTCCCTCGAAGCGAAAGCTCACCTCTTGTCCGTTACGAATCTTGCCAATGTATTTTTCGGGGATCGAGAAATCGAGTTTAAGCTGCTCGGTTTGGTTGATGACGGCAATGACCGAGGCAGGACTCACATAGGCGCCATTACTGATATTGCGCAAACCCAGTTTGCCGCTAAAGGGAGCCCTGATCTCTGTTTTGGCGATGCTGGTCTTGATAATGCCAATATCGGCCTTCAGGCTATTGACCTGCAACAGGCTGATGTCATAGTCTTGCTGACTGATGCCCTGGATCTTTAAAAGTTGTGATTGTCTTTTCTCCGTTTGCTGTGCCAGCTGTAATTGTATCTCGAGTTTGTTCAGTTGAGCGACCAGGTCGGCATCATTTAATTTGGCCAGCAGGCTTCCTTTCTCAATATATTTTCCCTCCTCAATGGGAAGTTGTACGATACGTCCTGCCACTTCGGGATGGATCTCTACCGATTCGCTTGCCACAATGGTGCCGGGCACTTCGATGGTTTCGGCAAAGGGGGCGGGCTGTACTATAAAAAGATCGACCTTAAGTGGTTTATTTTTTTCGCCACCACCCATTGGGGCAGGTGTTTTTTTTGATTCCTCTCCACAGCCTGTAACGGTCAAAAGGATCATGGGCAATACCCATTGTAAAAAAAGATTTCTCATGATGGCAAATTGGCTAAAATAAAGATAGCGCTGTTGTGCCAAACGACACGCAATATTTTGACGATAAAAACTTGATTATCTTTCGCTACCACCGCTTACGGACAGCATCTTTTTTAACTCGTGGGCTTGCTGCTGCAATTGCACAATATCACCGCCCAGTAAGGTCATGTGGCCCATTTTGCGTCCGGGCTTGCTGCTCTTTTTTCCGTAGCAATGCATATAGAGACCGGGATGAGCGGTTACGTGATCGATGCCCATGTAGGTAGCAGGTCCTGTCGCGCCCGTTCCCACTAGGTTGATCATGATGGAGGGGCTGATCAATTGAGTAGAGCCCAATGGAAGCTCCAGTAAGATCCGCCAAAGCATATCGAACTGTGAAGAGTGTATGGCCTCGATGCTGTGATGACCGCTATTGTGCACCCGGGGCGCTGTTTCATTCACGAAAAGTCTGTCTTCATGGTCCAAGAACATCTCTACCGCAAATAGACCGGCAGCGCCCATTCCCTTTACGACTTGCAAGGCGATCTCCGTAGCACGTTGGGCTATGGTATCAGTTACTTGTGCCGGACACAATTGGTAATCTAGTAAGTTCAAAGCGGGATCAAAGCACATTTCTACCAGCGGGTACACCGCCGTTTCATTTTTAGAGTTGATAGCCACCATTACGGCCAGCTCTTTTTTTATGTCGACCATTTTCTCCAAGACCGAAGGCGCATCAAAACCCTTATCAATTTGAGTCGCATCGGCAATGACCTGTACTCCTTTTCCGTCGTAGCCGCCTTCACCGATCTTGTGAACGGCAGGTAAAAAAGAAAGGTGCGTTTTTAATTCAGAAACTGAGTGAGTAACTATAAAATCAGGTGAGGGGATCTGGTGGTCCTGATAAAATTTCTTTTGAAGGATCTTGTTTTTGATCATGCGCAGTACCCGGGGCTCCGGCACGATCGTTACGCCCTCTGCCGCCAGTTTTTCCAGGGCGTCGATGTTGACCTGTTCTATTTCGATGGTCAGCTTATCGACAGTTTTGCCAAAGGCATACACATCGTCAAAATTGCGGATATCCCCTTTTGTAAAGTGATGACAGAGATGGGCGGCAGGGCAGTCGGGGTCACTTTCTAGTACATAGGTCTCGACAGGGTAGTTCGCTGCGGCCTGCAGTAGCATTCGGCC
The DNA here is from genome assembly GCA_003489485.1 of Chitinophagaceae bacterium. Classification (GTDB taxonomy): domain Bacteria; phylum Bacteroidota; class Bacteroidia; order Chitinophagales; family Chitinophagaceae; genus JJ008. The sequence goes on from DNMB01000105.1 coordinate 5,485, forward strand.
TAGCTGGCCTCCTCCTAAGATACCCACTTTCAGCATGGCGCAAAGATAGCGGCAAAGCCGGCAACCCCCATAAAGAGACGCGCCAATTTTCTTTACTTTTGCACTATGAATGCTACTGCCATCGCTGCGCAAACCGCTGAACAATCAGCTGCTGCAAAAGATTTTCTTCCTCTTGAAGGAACCGACTATGTCGAGTTCTATGTAGGCAACGCCAAACAGGCGGCTCATTATTACATGAGTGCGTTTGGCTTTCAGGCCTTGGCCTATGCCGGCCCCGAAACAGGCGTCAAGGATCGTGCCAGTTATGCCGTTCGGCAACATAAACTCACGTTTGTTCTGACCACGGCCTTGCGAAGCGATCATCCTATAGCCGATCATGTTCACCGCCACGGTGATGGTGTTAAGGCTCTTTCACTTCGTGTGGCCGATGCTACCCAGGCCTGGAACGAGACCACTCGTCGCGGGGCAAAGAGTTATATGGAACCCAAAAGGATGCAAGATGAGCAGGGAGAACTCGTGATGAGTGGAATACATACCTATGGCGATACGGTTCACCTTTTTATCGAGCGAAAAAATTACGCTGGTGTCTTTATGCCCGGTTATCGTGCGTGGTCAAACCCCGAATTTGCTCCCTCTGATTGTGGGTTGCTGTATGTAGATCATTGTGTGGGTAATGTAGGATGGAACCAGATGAATCCTTGGGTCAAGTTCTACGAAGAGGTGATGGGGTTCAAGAATATTCTTTCTTTTGATGATGAAGATATCTCTACCGAGTACTCGGCACTAATGAGTAAAGTGATGAGTAGTGGCAATGGTTTTGTAAAATTTCCGATCAATGAGCCTGCTGAGGGAAAGCGAAAGAGCCAAGTAGAGGAGTTTCTCGATTTTTACAACGGAGAGGGTTGTCAGCACGTGGCGATGGCCACCAACGACATTGTCAAAACGGTCCGCTCACTGATGAGCAGAGGTGTGGAGTTCCTGAAAGTGCCTACTACCTATTATGATGATCTGCTCGACCGAGTAGGAAGTATCGATGAAGATCTCGAGCCTCTCAAGGAATTGGGAATTTTGGTCGATCGAGACAACGAGGGCTATCTCTTGCAACTCTTTTCGAAGCCCGTAGAGGATAGGCCTACTTTGTTTTTCGAGATCATTCAGCGAAAGGGGGCCAAGAGTTTCGGAAAAGGTAATTTCAAGGCTTTGTTCGAGGCAATTGAGCGCGAGCAAGAGGCCCGGGGAAATATCTGAGCGAGTGCTTACCTTCAATATTGTTTAACTTAAAATCGTTTATGATCAAATCTCTCTCCGAAATCTTCTTTAGCCAATTAGGGTTTATTTTTCGGATGAGTTTTTTGCTGTCAATTCCTCTCTCAGCAGCGGCGCAAACCGGGTACGGTATTTCAAGGGGTGGCTCTACTTACTACTCTTTCATCGACTATCAACGAAGTTTTTCGCGTCCGCAAGAAGCGATGGCCCGAAAAGTCGATACACTCAAAAGGCAATTCGCTGCCAAGAAACTGACTTGGCCGGCCAATTACATCTACATCCGCTCGTTCAAGTACGATAGCCAGCTCGAAGTATGGGTCAAACAGCGTCCTGCCGATTCCTTTCGCCTTTTTAAGTCCTATCCTGTTTGTGCCTTGGCCGGTTCGTTGGGACCTAAGAGGATGCAGGGAGATTTTCAGGTGCCTGAAGGGTTTTATTATATCAATGAGTTCAATCCCACCAGCAATTATTATTTATCACTAGGACTCAACTATCCCAATGCAAGCGACAAGGTCTTGAGCGATTCAATAAAACCGGGAGGGGAGATCTATATACACGGCAGTTGTGTTACGGTCGGTTGTATACCTATTACCGATCAGCAGATCGACGAGCTATATGTGCTGGCCGCTTACGCCCGTGAGCAGGGGCAGCATTATATTCCGGTTCATATTTTTCCTTGCCGCTACGATGTGCCCAAGAGTGCTGCTTATCTCGATGATCTTACGAAGGACGACCCGGTGTTAAAGGATTTTACCAACCAGTTAAAGGATGCGTACACGTATTTTGAGAAAAATCGGCGATTGCCTATCGTGATGATAACCGATGACGGGCGCTACCACATCAACGGTGCCACGATGACTAGTGCACCCAAAAACAGTACTCCGGCAGTATTGCCTGCACTCGATCAAAAGGCGATGGCCTCTTCTAAGATAACGCCCCCTCGAAAAGTGCGGCAGCTTGCGGCCCTTCCTGAGTATGTAGACCAGTGGCCTCGATATCCTGGCGGGACCGAGGCGTTCACCGCGTTCATGGATCAGGTGGGAAGTAGTGTTTCCGGTTATTTGCCCAATACTTTAAAAAGGGCTTTTGTGCAAGTTGAGTTCGTGGTCGATAAAGACGGCGTTCCCGTTAACTTCAATGTGGTTAGAGGGTTGCCGGGCGCTGAGACGCTGCATCAGCAATTGCTGGAGCGGCTCGAGACAATGCCCACGTGGTCACCGGCGCTGCTCAACAAAAAGCCTGTTGCCAAGAAGATGCTTCAAACCCTAACCATCGATGCTAAATAATATCTTATGTCTATAAACCGAAAGGTTCAAACACTCGATGAATTTACCATTCAGCAGCTTCGCGATTTTCCGCAAGCCACCGGAGAGCTCTCTAATCTGCTACGAAATATCGGGCTTGCTGCCAAGCGTGTGAACGTAGAGGTGAATAAGGCCGGACTGGTCGATATTCTCGGAGACGCCGGCACCGTGAACGTACAAGGCGAGAAGGTCAAAAAGCTAGATGTCTTTGCCAACGATCAGTTCATCAAAGTGCTGCAGCACGGTATCAGTTGTGCGGGGATTGCCAGTGAGGAGCTAGATGATTTTGTAGCCTTCGATGACGAAAAAAGTATCCACTCCAAATACGTCTGTCTTTTCGATCCGCTCGATGGAAGCGGTAACATCGATGTGAATGTTTCTATCGGCACGATCTTTGGGGTCTATCGCCGTGTTACACCGGTGGGGACCGTCGTAACGAAAGAAGATTTTCTCCAACCCGGAAGCAGCCAAGTGGCAGCCGGTTACGTGGTGTACGGCTCTTCTACGATGTTGGTCTATGCAACCCGCCGAGGGGTCAACGGGTTTACGCTCGATCCCTCTATTGGGGAATGGACCCTCAGTCATCCTGATATTCGTTGTCCTGAGAAGGGAAAGATCTATTCTGTTAATCACGGCAGTTTCTTTGAGTTCGATAAAGGTGTTCAGTCTTATATCACAGCTTGCCAGCAAAAAAGTAAGGAGCAGGGCGGCCCCCTTCGCCAACGTTATGTGGGAAGTATGGTGGCCGATGTGCACCGTAATCTCATTAAGGGAGGAATATTTATGTATCCCGGCACCTCGAGTAAGCCCGACGGAAAGCTTAGGCTACTATATGAGTGTAACCCATTTGCGTTTATCGTAGGGGTGGCCGGTGGTAAGGCCACGAATGGTAAAATAAGAACGCTCGACATAGTTCCCTCGTCGCTGCATGAGCGTTGTCCTTTCTTTGTAGGCAGTAAACTGATGATGGAAGAATTAGAAACGCAATTGGATCAAAATGGATAACGAAATCATAAAGGTCAGTAATCTGGTGAAGCGTTACGGCGAGCTAGAGGCCGTATCGGGAATCAGTTTCTCGGTGCGAAAAGGAGAGATATTCGGATTGCTGGGTCCCAATGGGGCCGGTAAATCGACCACACTCGAAAT
>DNMB01000122.1 GCA_003489485.1 Chitinophagaceae bacterium
TAGCAACTGGTCCTCTCTAAAAAAGACAAATGCCAGTACAATCCCATAGACCGGCTCCAAATTATAACTGAGGTTAACGGTAAAGGCAGATAATTTTTTGAGTGCCGAGGCAGAGAGCTGAAAGGCCCAAACGGAGCAAACCCAAGAGAGGACCAACAACCACAAAAAATCCTCTAGGGTTGGCAATAAGCGGGTAGCAGGAAGGGCCTGCCTGTAGATCGGGATAAGCACGACCATCAGTAAAAAACCTCCCAGCTGCTGCCATACAAGCATGCTCTCCACATTGGTCTGTTTGAGCAACTCCCTGTTAAAGATCGGGAATAACGAAGCCAGCAGGGCAGATACGAGACCGATCACAATGCCGACCGTATAGCGCGTATCGAAATGAAAGATGATGTACACTCCGATGAGGGTCAGCAGCCCTAGCAGCAATTCTCTCCAATTGAGCGATCGTCGCAAAATCAACGGCTCGAAAAGAGCCGTAAAAAATCCGATGGCGGCAAAACAAACCAACGCGATCGAAACATTGGCATACTTAATGGCCCCATAGAATGTAAGCCAATGCAGCGCGGCGATCATCCCTACGGCCATGATCTTGGCAATGGTAAGAGTAGACAACGACTCGATCTTTTTGCGCCAAGCAAACAGCACCCACATGGATAGTACCGTCAACAGCATCCGGTAACAGACGATCATCAATTCGTTAAGGGTAATGAGTCTTCCTAGAATACCGGTAAGACCCGCCAGCAATACGGCCAGATGAAGCTGCGTGTATGCTTTTCTCATGAGGCGGCCGTGGTGCTTCGTTTTTTTCGATAGTTGGTCAAGAAGGTATAGAGCCGCAATTGCAACACGCCAAGGACCCCTTCTTTGATAATCCCTTTATTCATTTTGGAACTACCCAGTGAGCGGTCCTGAAAAATGATCGGCACCTCTTTAATAACAAAACCCAATCGCCAAGATGCATATTTCATTTCGATCTGAAATGCATAGCCCACAAATCGGATGCTCGAAAGATCTATCGTCTCCAACACGGTCCTTCTGTAACAGACAAAACCAGCGGTAGGATCGCGAAGAGGCATCCAAAGGATCAACCGGGTATAGAGAGAGGCGCCACGAGAGAGGGCAATTCTATTGGCGGGCCAGTTAACGACCCCGCCACCACTTACATAACGCGACCCGACCGCCACATCGGCTCCTTGCTGATGGCAAGCCTTATAGAGTCGCAGCAGATCAAGTGGGTTGTGCGAAAAGTCGGCATCCATTTCAAAAATATACTGATACTGCCGCTGCAGGGCCCACCTAAATCCAACTATGTAGGCAGTACCCAATCCTTGCTTACCGGCTCGTTGCTCCAAAAAAAGACTACCCGGATAGGACTGCATAAGAGATTGAACTATGCCCGCCGTGCCATCGGGAGAGCCGTCATCTATGACCAGCACATGAAAATTACCCTCGAGCGAGAATACAGCCGAAAGGATAGCGGCAATGTTCTCCTTTTCGTTGTAAGTGGGTATGATGACCAGCTTATCCATTCTTTTTTAGCAGCGTTCGAGTGTATATCTCAGTGAGTTTTTGTTTTGTGTGTTGTGGAAAATCACCCTTCATCATCCAGTCATAATACTGAGGCTCGGCCTTCAATACATCAGCCACCGGCCTACCCTTGAATTTACCGAAATTAAAGACCTCTACCCCATTTTCCCAAACGAAACGCTTGGCAAAATCGACTATTGGCTCTTCTCCCACCGATTTTAAGATGGAATCGATGGTAGTGCCTAAACTTTCGTAGCGCTGTAACTGAGATTCCAATATCTCATAGGTAGCTCCGGCATCGACGGCCGCACTGTGCGCTCCGTCGAGGGTTTTACCACAATAGAATTGGTAAGCGGCCGACAGGGTGCGCGGCTCCATCTTATAAAAGATCTGTTGCACATCAACCATTCTTCTGCCCTTCATGTCGAATTCCACTTCAGCCCTTAAAAATTCTTCGACCAGCAAGGGTACATCGAACCGATTGGAGTTGTAGCCGGCCAGATCGCAACCGTCGAGCATTTGCTTTAGCTCATGGGCTATTTGCTTGAAGACAGGCGCGTCCTTGACCATTTCGTCCGTAATGCCATGCAGATCACTGGAGGCCTTTGGAATGGGCATTCCCGGATTGATGAGCTTGCGCTTGGTGGTTTGGCTACCATCCGGAAGAATTTTAACGATGGCGATCTCGACAATGCGATCGGTTCCCAAATTGACGCCGGTCGTTTCCAGATCAATGAAAGCCAGTGGTTTTGTAAGTTGTAGCATAGGGTAAAGTTAAGACTTTAAAAAAGTGATGGCCCTTAAATTTAATCGCCCGTGGCCTTGGACGCAAGGGGGCAAAACAAATTCCATATTTTTGCCTTTCAGAAATAATCCTATGAGAATTACCCTTTCTCTTTTACTGATCACCGGGCTGTTTTGTGTGCTGCTCTCCTCTTGCACCACTGCCCGCGAGGGTTGCCCCATGAACAGTACCCCAAAAGTTAAATTCAGACGCTAAGCATCCATGAAATGGACCCCCTTGCAGAGCATGGAGCAACTCAACGAGATCGTGACCAACAGCGGCACGAGTACCGCCCTGCTTTTTAAACACAGCACCCGGTGCTCCATTAGTACCGTGGCCCTGGAGCGACTGAATAAATCATCGCTCTCTGATCGCGTGCCCGCTTACCTGCTCGATCTGCTTTCTTACAGAGAGATATCAAATGCCATTGCCACCCGACTACAGGTGCCGCATGAATCGCCACAAGTGTTACTGATCAAGAATGGAGAATGTTTCTACGACGAGAGTCACCTATCCATTACCGTAGAAGATATAGAGAAAACGCTGGATAAGAACTAATACTACAACCAGCGGTCAGAAGCCCTGCGCATTGATGAAATTGACCAGGGCGGCAGTGTTTTTCAGCTTAAGCTTTTTTAAGATGTTGTAGCGATGCACCTCCACGGTCTTTAAAGAAATATCGAGGCGTTGGGCGATTTCTTTTGAGGAAAGTCCTTCTTTAATATGGGTGACCACCTCGATCTCACGCTTCGAAAGCAGGTTCATATCGGGGTAGTCGCTCTCTTCATCGAGCTCCTGATGCGCTACGATATTCTTGATCTCGTCGCAGATAAACTTATTACCGGCCAATACCTCTTCGATGGCCAAGAACAATTCGTCTTTAGAGGAGTTCTTGGTCACATACCCACGGGCACCCACCTGAAACATCCGGCGGGCATAAGCGGGCATGGAATGCATGGAAATACCGATTACCTGGCTCTGTGGCGATTGCCTTAACACCAGCTTGGTCGCCTCAAATCCGTTGACAGGCGTCATGTTGATGTCCATTAAAACAATCTGGGGCTTGAAACGCGCTACCAGCTCAATGGCCTCCTGCACATCGCTGGTCTCACCGATCACCTCAAAACGTGAATCGGTAGACAGTACGATATTCCAGGATTCCCTGATCAGCTTGTGGTCATCGACCAAAAGGATAGTAATCTTGCTCATGGAACAAGGATTTCATAGGTTAGGTTAAACCGAAAATAAGAAAATCCATCGCTCTACTCTATTTTTGTACTGCTTTTTTTTAAAACTCACCCCCATGCGAAATCAACTTGCTTTTCTCTTTCTTTTGCTACCCTTCCTTTCAATGGCCCAAGAGGACAGTACCGAGGTCTTCGACTACAGCAAGTTCGGAGATGCACAAGGAGTAAAACGCTACTGCAATCAAAAGGTACTCAATCAAACGCCGCAGCGTATCATTAGCCTGGGGATGGAGCGCATGGGCGGGTTTGACATTCCGGATCTGCCTGTGTCTGCCATGCTGCCCGCCATGCAAAATTTTACAGCCAGCCATATGACGGCGATCAAGGCCCAGGTGAACATTCCGGTCATTTCGACCAACAAACTCATCTGGCAGTTGGGAGCCAATTACTGGGGCAGTCGAATAGCTATTGCAGCGCCCGGGACCAACCTTATCGCAAAGCAACTAGCCACCCATACCCTTACCAGCACCGGCATCAACACCACTATTTTTAAGCCTCTCAACGAAAAGAACTTTTTGATAATACAAGCTAGCGCCGATCTCAACGGGATCTTCCATGAACTGAAAGACATAAACAGCAAATCACTCACCATCAGCGGAACGGCCCTCTATGGCTGGAAGCTATCCGAAAAAAATATGGTAGGAGCCGGTTTGGCTCGTACGTACCGTGCCGGACAGATCATGCACCTGCCTGTTGTACTATGGAACAAGACCTTTAACGACAAGTGGGGAATGGAGTTACTCTTGCCCGCTCGCGGATATCTTCGTTATAATTTCTCTACAGCGAGTATTATGCAACTGGGCTTTGAACTCGAGGGTAATCAATTTTGGATGAATCTTGCCAATAGCACCAATGGAACCATTTTTATTCAGCGTGGAGAATTGAAGCCTCGCATCATGTGGGATAAAAAACTGACCGGCTTTCTATGGTTCAATGCACAGGCCGGACTTCGCTACAACTGGCGATTTGACGGAATGGATGTTTACAATGGGAAGGCGCTTAACCAACGTTACTTTACAAGCGCATTGGGTAATCCGCTGTACGTAGGATTCAGCTTAAACTTCGTATCACCCTGATCATTTGGCTACCTGGCGGGTCCAGGTATCGCTTCTGCCGATCAGTGATACGCCAATGTATCCTCTGACATCGATGGTATTGGGACCGGTCATCTTGATCGTGCATGAGTAGGTATTGCCATTTTTTGGATCATAGATGCTACCTTCTTCCCATACGTTCTTTTCTGTATTAACGAACCCCCATACATTGATAAGACCCAGAATGGGTCGGGTGCGTGATGATTCTTCGGGATGATTCTTGTCTACTTTGGGCTTTCCTGTCTCGGGATCGTTGG
>DNMB01000168.1 GCA_003489485.1 Chitinophagaceae bacterium
GGAGTAGAGAATGTGCTGCAAGAGGCACTTTGTGCGGAGGTGTGGTTCAATGAACTCAGGTTACAGCAACTTGATGAAAAGGGCGGATGGGCTGCACTCGGCAGGACCGATATTAGGCTATCTGATCTGGGAACGATCTCTTTGTCTGGTTCGGCCCGCAGCAGAGGTTTTGGAACGCTCGAGCAACGTGTCAACGAAAGAAGTCGAGAGGATGTGTACACGGCGGATGCTTCTATAACGCTAGAGGCTGGCAAATTACTTCCTCCAAAACTGGGTATGCAGATTCCGCTTTATGCAGGTATCAGTCATCGCAGCAGTACCCCTGAATATGACCCGTATGACCTTGATATTGACTTGCGCAGTAAGTTACGCAATACCGATCGCAGCAAGCGCGACTCAATTCGCACCGATGCGCAAGATAATTCGACCATCAAAACATTCAACCTGACCAATGTAAAAGTGGCGCGAAAAGAAGGAAAGCAACCCATGCCCTGGAGCGCAAGTAATTTCGATCTGACCTATTCTTACATACAGACGGTCGCGCAGAATCCTCTTATTGAGTTCGATGAGCTCAGAAGGACCCGTGCGGTAGTAGGATATGGCTTTTCTCCTGCGGCCAAGCCGGTTGAGCCTTTCAAAAAGATCATTCGTTCCAATTCAAAATGGCTCACACTGATTCGCGATTTTAATTTTAATTACATGCCCTCACAGTTTTCGTTCAGGGCAGATATCTTCAGACAGTTCGGTGCCACCCGTCCGCGCAACGTAGGGGGAGGTCCATACAAGATACCCGAGACCTACAACAAGTATTTTACCTTCGACCGTTTCTACGTGTTGCAGTGGAACCTGACCCGTTCGTTGTCGATGGACCTATCGGCCATTAACAACGCCCGTATCGATGAACCCTTCGGGCGTATCGACAACGAAATAAAAAAGGATTCCGTAAGAAAGAATCTATTCAAGGGAGGCCGCAATACGCAGTACCAGCAAGATGTTACACTTAACTATAACGTGCCCACGTCAAAGCTTCCCTTGTTAGATTGGACTTCTCTTCGCGCCAGCTATAATAGCAAATACAATTGGCTGGCCTCTTCACTGCTGGCTCGCAGTTTGGGAAATAAGCTTACCAATTCCCAAACCCGGACCCTAAACGGCGAATTAAAGTGGGAAGATCTTTACAATAAATCGTTGGTGATCCGAAAACTCAATAATGCTTTATCAGCTAATGCCAATGCGGGAATGCGTGCTCGCAACAGATCGGCCGGTCAAGAGACAGGGCAGGGTCCTGCGGGAGCAAGCACAGGAAAAAGGCGCGGCACCAAAAGGCCTCCGGCCGATTTTGGAAAGCCTGCCGACAACACGAGCGGGGAGCCGACTAAAGACAACACGTATGTGGATGGAAGAGAAAGGTCCGCACTTGATCCAAGCGGTAACGCATTTACTCCTACTGCTTTTCGTTTTCGCTACGATACGATCCGAAATAAAGATGGCGAGATCGTAAAGATCAAGAAAGTAAAGATTAAAAAGGTAAGGCAACGAGCGGAACGGGCGCCTCGTCCGGAATCAGAGTTAAGTGCGGCAGCCCGCGCCGGACTACAGTTCGCTACGATGCTCAAGCGCACGGCGATTCAGTATACCGAAGACATGGGTACCATTTTACCGGGCTACATGGATAGCACCTCGCTGCTCGGTATTAACCTAAGCAGTTTTCAACCCGGATTTGGATATGTGTTCGGTTACCAGCCCGACACCAGTTGGATCAATCGGTTTGGTCAAAAAGGATTGCTATCGCGCGACTCCCTTGTCAGCGCCATGATACAGCAGCGATTCAACCAGCGACTGAACATAACGGCACAGCTTAGTCCCATCAAGGATTTTACCATCGATCTGAGTTTGGATAAGACCTTCGACAAGCAGTATAGCGAACTCTACAAAGACACGACGGGCTTCTCGGGTTTGGCACGCTTAAATCCGTACGCGCTAGGCAGTTTCAGCATCAGTTACATTTCTTTTCAAACACTGTTCACTTCGTTCGATCCCAATATTGTTTCGGGAACCTTTAAGCAGTTCGAGGCAAACCGAAAAACAATGTCTGCCCGTCTGGCCTCTTTAAATCCTTACCAGGCCGGCACGATCGATCCGGACGGCTATGCAAAGGGGTATGGTCGTTATGCGCAAGATGTGGTGATCCCTTCTTTTTTGGCGGCCTATACCAATAAAGATCCCGCGACCATCAAGCTTTTCAGTAACAGTAATCCGACGATGCGCTCTAATCCGTTCAAGTCGCTGATGCCCTTGCCGAATTGGACGATCACCTATAATGGGCTCTCTCGTTTGCCCGGGTTAGACAAGCTCTTTACTAATTTTTCACTGCGGCATGGATACAAGAGTACCCTAAGCATGAATAGTTTTAATACGGCACTGCTCTTTACCGATCCGATGCGTGTGGGCTATCCGTCGTTTCGCGATACGTTGACCGGTAATTTTATTCCTTATTTTCTGGTTCCTAATATTACCATACAAGAGGCCTTTGAACCCTTGATCGAGATCGATATGACCTTTACCAATCAGCTGCAAACAAGATTCGAGTTTAGAAAGAGTCGTCAATTGAGTCTTTCATTGGTCGATTACCAACTGGCCGAAAATCGCTCTACCGAAGTGACCTTTGGGCTCAACTGGCGCAAAAAAGGGTTGCCTTTGATCAAGAACATTCCTTTCGGAAAAAATGGTACCAAGTTAGATAACGATGTGACCATGCGAATGGACTTTAGTCTGCGAGACGATGCCACGGCCAATAGCAAGCTGGACCAGGGAACGGCTTTTGGGACCGGCGGCCAGCGAGTGGTCAGGATCGCTCCATCCATTGACTATGTACTCAATAATAAAGTGAGTATGCGATTGTATTTCGAACAAAACCGGACCATTCCCAAGATCAGCAGTGCGTTTCCGGTCACCAATACCCGGGCCGGTGTGCAAGTGCGCATTTCACTGGCGCAGTAATTTATTTTCTGATCAGATGCAGTGAGTCGGCTTGTTGCAAACAAGTTACGGTGAGTTCATTGATGCAAACATGCTCGGGTAGGGTAGCGGCATAATAAATGATTGCTGCTACGTCGTTGGGCTGAAGGGCCTTCATTCCCTCGTATACTTTGGCGGCCGTAGTGGCATCACCCTTGAATCGTACCAATGAGAACTCTGTTTCTGCCGCACCCGGATTAACGTTGGTCACTTTAATACCATGCCGTAGCATATCGATACGCATGGCCTGGCTGAGGGCATCTACCGCAAACTTGGTGGCGCAGTAGGCATTTCCCTTTTCATAGACCACTTTGGCGGCGGTGGAGCCAATGTTGATGATATGTCCTTTTTTTTGCACTGCCATTTTTTTGGCTACGGCCTGCGCTACGTATAAGAAGCCTTTTATGTTCGTATCGATCATCTGGTTCCAATCATCCAGGCTGGCCTCTTCGAAATAATCTCTTCCGGCTGCTAGTCC
>DNMB01000218.1:0-2468 GCA_003489485.1 Chitinophagaceae bacterium
CTGCATGGGCATCACTGAGCCCCAAAGGGGCGAAGTAATCCTAGCCCGCGTTAGCGGGCGGGGTTTTGTTGACCCCCTTACCCTTGTTTGGTAAAGGCCCGAACCCCTTCAATAAACTGGTCGAGTTGGCGCGTGGTGGTGTACACATTGGGTGTAACCCTGATGCCATTGATATTTTCCCACTGAATGGCCACCGTGTGCACCTTGTATTTTTCCAGCAAAAAGCGATCGAGCTCACCGGGTGTCTTACCCGTGACCGACATGTTGCCGATCGCGCATCCCCACCGGGGATCCATTGAGGTATGCAGATTTACTCCGGGTAGGGAGCCTACCCTTTCCATCCAATAATTTTTTAAATAGTGCAGTCGCTGCTGCTTTCGTCTTATGCCAAGCATCTCATTGAACTCAATGGCCTTTCCAATAGCTTGCTCAATAAAAAAGGGCCGAGTACCGAGGGCCTCGAACTTTCTGATGTCATCACTTTTGGGCGAGTCATTGGCAAACAACGGGTAGATGCCGGCGATCTTTTCCTTTCTTACATAAAGCATCCCACTGCCAATGGGAGCGTACAGCCATTTGTGCAAACTGGTCGCAAAGTAATCGGCCTCGAGGTCGCGAACCGAAAATTCGAGATGCGCAAAACTATGCGCTCCGTCAACGACCACCTCGATACCCCTTCGGCGCGCCTCTTGTGCGATCTTCGCCACCGGCAAGATCTGGCCGTTCCAATTAATGACATGAGTAAGGTGCACCACTTTCGTCTTTGGCGTAAATGCATTGACGTACTGACGCACCAGATAATCCTCGTCTTCAGAAGGAAGATCCAGATTGACCCAGACCATCTTGATGCCATTTCTGATAACACGCTGGTTCCAGGCATTGATCATATTGGGATAATCCTGTCTGCTGGCCACGACCTCGTCACCCGAAGAAAGTGTCATTCCGAAAATGACAGTTTCAAGCCCCTCCGAAGAATTACGGTTCATGGCGATCTCATCGGCACTACAACCGGCGAGTCTGGCGAGCTGTTGACGAAGGGGTTCTCTTCCCTGATCGAGAATGCGCCACATATAGTACGAAGGCGATTCGTTGCTGTAGTCGTAATAACGTTTCATGGCCTCTTGCACCGTGCGAGGAGCCGGCGACACACCGCCATTATTCAAATTGATGAGGCCGGGCGAAACCGTAAAGGCCTGCTGCACCTGGTACCAAAAATCCTCATCGGTAAGAAGTGTTTGATCTGGTTGTTGGCGGGCCCACCGAAAAAGCGGTTCCAGCGCCGAAGAATTGGGCATACCGGCCATTATACCCGCTGCAGACAGCAGGCCGGCCTTTTTGAAAAATTCTCTTCTGGCTTGTGCAGACATGGCATCGATTTAGGTATTGAATGTACAAAAAGACAGACAACGCGCTAAACTCTCTCGCCAATCCTTGATCGGTACCCCAAATGCCTGGGTAATCTTGGTCTTGTCGAGTACCGAGAAAGCTGGGCGCCGGGCCGGTGTGGGATATTGATCGGTGCTAATACCCTCTATGGGAACGGTGGATCGTTGCAACTCGGCAATGGCCACCGCAAAATCGTACCAGCTGATATTTCCGGAATTACTGTAGTTGTATATTCCTGGCTTCCAGTCTTTTGCAGAGATTATCGAAAGTATTGCTTCAGCAAGGTCCGCGGCATATGTAGGCGATCCGAACTGGTCATTAACAACAGACAAAGAGGGCTTTTCTTGCAGCAGACGCAAGATGGTTTTCACGAAATTCTTTCCGAACGACGAGTACACCCAAGAGGTTCTGATAATGATAGAATCGGGGTTGAATTGCTGCGCAAGCTTCTCTCCCTCGCATTTGGAGGCTCCATAAACGGACTGGGGAGAACAAGGGTCATCTTCGTTGTAAGGCCGCTTGGCGGTGCCATCAAAAACATAATCGGTAGAGATATGAATAAAGCGACAGTGCTGCTGTTGGCATATGGCCGCGAGCACCCCAACTGCCTCTGCATTGATCTGGTAGGCCAGCTCCCTTTCCGATTCGGCCTTATCGACAGCCGTATACGCGGCACAATTGATCAGGTAATTCGGATGCACGGCCTCAAAGTAATTTCTCACCAACTCAAAATGATGAATCGGCAGATCCTCTCTGGACAGAAATAAAAAGTCAAACTGCGGCCAGGCTTTTTCGAGTTGCCGCAATTCCTTTCCGAGCTGACCGTTGGCACCGGTAACAAGTACTTTGGGCTTATTATTTTCTGCTGAGGATGTACCCATAACGTTTACTACGGTTCTTTAAAATACAAAGGGAGAATCCAGCTCTTTGAGCAGCGGTAACACCTTGTCTTTTTCTGAGACAATCGCCCGATCGGCAGGGATCATCCAGTTGATGGCCAGGTCGGGATCAGTAAACAAAAAACCTTGCTCACTAGACTTATTGTAGAATGCATCACATTTGTACAACACTTCTGCTTGCTC
>DNMB01000218.1:2868-6832 GCA_003489485.1 Chitinophagaceae bacterium
GATAGCTCTATTGCAAACGATCTACCGAAGGTGGGCGAACCCTTTCTGATATCGATCGCTACATCGAGGATACTACCACGCAGCACCCTGACCAATTTTGTCTGCGCATAGGGAGGCATCTGAAAATGCAACCCCCTTATGACACCGTACTGCGAAGAGGACTGATTGTCTTGCACCCAATGAATATCGATACCCTCTTGCTGAAATACGGATTGATTGTACGATTCAAAAAAATAACCCCTTGCATCGCTGTGCACCACCGGTTCAAAGACAAGCAGGTCGGGAAGTTCGGTTTTTATAAAAGGCATATCAGAGGGTCCAGTAGTTTCGTTGATTGATCTTGTTTCTATAGATCCCGTTCAGGTCCGCAACAAGCGCTCCGGTTCGGCTTCGTTGGCAAAAATAGTCTTCATCGAGCGTATAATACGCAGCATGATCGGCCGCTATTACGATAATGTCATAGTCGACTTTTTCTGTCTTTACAAGCGTGAGGCCATATTCTTGTTGCAAGGCGGCTGCATCGGCCAGCGGATCGCTTAGATCGATATGACAGCCCAGTTTCATCAACTCCAATGCCACTTCTGCGATCTTGGCATTTCTTACATCCGCTACGTTTGCCTTAAAGGTTACGCCCATAATCAAAATACGAGCGCTTTTCTTATCAACCCCTGCTTGCTCCAAATGCGCAAGCAGCCGCTTCACGATCCGGGCCTTAACCATCTCGTTAATACGACGCGCCTCTGCCACCAAAGTGGGCGAGAAAGACACCTGACTGGCCTTGTGCAGCAGATAATAGGGATCAACACTAATGCAATGTCCGCCGGCAAGCCCTGGGCGAAACGGTAAAAAATTCCATTTGGTAGCAGCTGCCTTCCATACTTCGCCCGTAGGGATATGTAAGCGCTCGTACAATTCAGCCAGCTGGTTCATGAGTGCAATATTCACATCTCGCTGAATGTTCTCTGTGATCTTTGCAGCTTCGGCGACCATAATGGATGAACAAACAAAGACTCCGGCCGGAACAATTGCATCGTATATAAACTTTACGACATCAAGCCATGTTGCATCGCTTGCCGCGACCAATTTCGTAACGCTTGCAAGCGTGTGTGTGCGATCGCCCGGATTGATCCGCTCAGGAGAATACCCCATTCCAAAATCTATCGTACCCTTTAATCCGCTATGCTCTTCCAAAATGGGTATACAAAACTCCTCGGTACAACCAGGATAGACAGTGCTCTCGACAATAACAAGGTCTCCCCTCTTTAGCACGGCCCCAACAGTGCGCAGCGCGCTTTGCAGATACTGCAGATCGGGTTCGCATTGCTCGTTTACGGGAGTGGGCACTGCAATGATGAAACAGCAGGCCTTATGTAACATGCTAGGAGTTGAGTCGAGATACAAGGAGGCAGTGCCTTTCGAGGCGTTGACGCTTTCGCCCGTACGGTCTACTCCATTGAGCAGATCAGATACCCGTTGCTCGTTGGGGTCGTACCCAATTACTTCGAAATGCTCACTCAACGCGTTGGCCAAGGGCCAACCGGTGTATCCCAGTCCCAGCACGGCAATAGGAGCGGTTCGCTGCTGAAGTTGCTCGATAAGGGATGTTGACATTACATTCAGCTTTTAAAAAAATCCAACACACCCGCTACGATGCACGACAACTGCTCTTGATCAAGCTCGGTATGAATGGGCAAAGAGATGACCTGCTCGGTCAGCAGATCGGTAACGGGCAAGGAACCCGCTTCTGTCTGAAAAGCAGCGAACATTTTCTGGCGATGACCTGGCACGGGATAATAGATCATCGAAGGAATGGAGCGGGCGGCCAGAAATTCGGCCAAGGCATCTCTTCTTCCATTTGTAACACGCAACGTATACTGATGGTAGACATGTGAGCAGTATGAAGCTTTTTGAGGCGTAATCAACGAGGGACATTCGGCAAAGGCCCGGTCATAAAAATCTGCAGCTGCCTGACGTGCCGCATTGTATTGATCGAGTCGCTTTAGCTTTATGTTGAGTATGGCGGCTTGTATGGTGTCGAGACGACTATTACAGCCTACCACATCGTGGTAATATCGCTTGCTTTGGCCATGGTTGGCTATCATCTGAATACGAGCGGCCAAGGCATCATCATTGGTAAATAGCGCTCCCCCGTCTCCAAAGGCACCGAGATTCTTGGATGGATAAAAGGAAGTACAGCCGATGGCACCCATGGTGCCGGTCTTCTTTTTTTGCCCATTGTCAAAGAAATAATCGCATCCAATGGCTTGGGCATTGTCTTCTATAACGGCAATTCCAAAACGCTCGGCTATAGCCAGGATCTCTTGCATCGGAGCCGCATGTCCGTACAAATGAACCGGCACGATGGCGCGGGTCTTTTTAGTGATGGCCTTCTCTAGTGCTACAGGGTCCATGCAAAAAAATTGCGGATCGACCTCTACGAACACTGGCTTCAACCGAAGCAATGCGATTACCTCTGTGGTGGCGATATAGGTAAACGAAGGTGTAATGACCTCATCACCCGGCTGTAGATCGAGAGCCATGAGTGCGATCTGCAAGGCATCAGTCCCGTTGGCGCAGGGTATTACATGCTTAACCGAGAGATACGTGGCCAGCTGCGCAGCAAAATCTCTGACGGCCGGCCCATTAATAAAAGCAGAGGAGTTCATCACATCTAAAACGGCCTGGTCGACCTCATCTTTGATGTGAACGTACTGGGTTTTGGTATCTACCATTTGCAATGCACGCATACTGGAAATTTACTGTTCGCAGAACGGAAACAAAAGTAATGAAATAGCGGTGCATTCAGCCGGATGACGCTACCTTTGCCTTTAGCATAAACAGACTTTTTGCCGGTACTTTTTTATCACATTTTTCTGGGCCTGTTTCGCCTGACCCTGTGGCTGGCCTCACCCTTTTATACGAAGGCACGTCTTTGGAGAGAAGGTCGTAAAGGCGTTATGCAATACTTGCAACAACACATCGGCGCTACCGATAAAGTGATCTGGATGCATTGCGCCTCGCTGGGTGAGTTCGAACAAGGAAGACCCCTTTTAGAAGCACTTCGCAGCCAATACCCGACCTACCGAATACTGCTGACTTTTTTTTCTCCCTCAGGCTACGAAGTACGTAAGAACTACAATGGGGCTGACTGGGTCTGTTACATGCCGCTCGATGGACCGCGAACGGCCAAACGCTTTCTTTCCATTACCCACCCCGAACTGGTGATCTTCGTAAAATATGAGCTCTGGTTCTTTTACCTGAAAAAAATTTTTTACCAAAAGATCCCGCTGCTGCTGGTGTCGGCCCTTTTTAGGGAAGACATGAATTTCTTTAAGTGGTATGGAGGACTATCGCGAAAAATGCTGGTTCGCTTTCAACATTTATTTGTGCAAAACGAATCGTCGCTTCAATTACTAAAAAAAATCGGACTGCATCAAAATTGCTCGGTAGCAGGCGATACCCGCTTTGACAGAGTCATTACCATTGCCGAGCAAGCTCAACCGATAGAAGGGATAGAGGCCTTCAAATCTGACCAGCCATTGTTAGTTGCGGGCAGTACCTGGCCCGAAGACGAGAGAGCGATTCAAGAGGCACTCGCCGACCCACAGCTGCATTCACTCAAACTCATTGTTGCACCCCACGAAATCTCCACTCAGCACATTGCGCAACTGAAAGAACTTTTTCCAAGTGCGGTCTGCTATAGTAACTGGGAAAAGGAACGTACCACCTCAAGGGTGTTGATCATGGATAACTACGGAATGCTTTCTCGCTTGTATCGCTACGCAACGGTGGCTTATATCGGCGGAGGACTTCATAGGCCAGGTATTCACAACACACTGGAAGCAGCGGTCTACTGCATACCGGTACTCTTTGGCCCACAGCATAAAAAACATGCCGAAGCAGTTGCACTTATAAAAGCGGGAGGCGCCTTCTCTTTCGGCTCTGCCGAACATCCCTCCGATCT
>DNMB01000211.1 GCA_003489485.1 Chitinophagaceae bacterium
GATTCGATCGAATCGATCGATGGAGTTCGTTTATTGAATGTAGATCCGGGCAAAGCTACCAACCGCACGGTGGTTACTTTTGTGGGTGAGCCCGAGGCTGTTTCCGAGGCGGCCTTTCAAGCCATCAAAAAAGCGGGCGAATTGATAGACATGCGTACGCACAAGGGGGCTCATCCCCGAATGGGTGCAACCGATGTATGTCCTTTTATTCCAATAGCCGGTATTTCTCTCGAAGAAACGGCCGAATTTGCAAGAAAGTTGGCTGAGCGGGTAGGCAAGGAGTTGTCCATTCCTGTTTATTGTTACGAAGCCGCACAACCCAACAAGAGCAGATCGAATCTTTCTATTATACGGGCAGGAGAGTACGAAGGCTTTTTTAAAAAGATCAACGACACAGAATGGAAGCCAGATTTTGGACCCACTGTTTTTGATGCAAAAAGAGGAGCTACCGTAATTGGGGCTCGCGATTTTTTAGTAGCCTACAATATCAACCTTAACACCACCTCTACCAGGAGAGCCAACGCAGTGGCATTTGATATTCGTGAGGCCGGCAGAACCAAGATCGAGAATGGAAAATCCGTTACTATTCCGGGTTCACTAAAAGCTGTTAAGGCTATCGGATGGTATATCGAAGAATATGGAATAGCGCAGATCTCCATCAATTTGACCGACATCAGAACCACGCCAGTGCACATAGCTTTCGATGAAGCCTGTAAAAAAGCCACCGAAAGAGGCCTGCGGGTAACGGGGAGCGAGCTGGTAGGACTGGTTCCTTTGAAGGCCCTCACCGATGCGGGCCGCTATTTTTTACAAAAGCAAAAAAGGTCAACAGGGGTCTCCGAAAAAGAGCTTATCAAAATTGCGGTGCGTTCTTTAGGTCTCGATGAGCTAGCCCCTTTTGACCCTGAGAAAAGAGTTATTGAATATTTATTGCGAGATAAAGCGCACAAAAAGTTAGTATTTAACTCTTTACTTGATTTTGCAAATGAGACCGCCAGTGAGTCGCCGGCTCCTGGAGGGGGGTCAGTGGCTGCATATTTAGGTGTTTTGGGTGCATCATTGGCCACCATGGTCGCCAATCTCTCTTCTCATAAAAAAGGATGGGACGAACGGTGGAAAGAGTTCAGCGACTGGGCCGATCGGGGGCAGGTCTTGAAAGACGAGTTACTTTCTTTGGTAGATGCCGATACGGACTCGTTCAATGCGATCATGCAGGCTATGGCTTTGCCCAAAGGCACAGAAGAAGACAAGCAAATTCGCCGATCCGCCATACAGCAAGCCACCCGACAAGCCATAGAAGTGCCATACAGGGTAATGGAATGCTCTTTGCAAAGCATGGAACTGATCAAGGCCATGGCCAAAGAGGGAAATCCCAATTCTGTGAGCGATGCGGGTGTGGGAGCCCTTTGTGCGCGAAGTGCGGTGTTGGGGGCCGGGTTGAACGTAAAGATCAATGCATCGGGCTATGATGATTCGAACTATGTAAGAGACATTCTTGCAAAGGTGGCTTCGATGGAGCAGCAAGCGATGGAATCAGAGAAGGAGATCTTGCAAATAGTGGCCTCCCGAATGAGTTAGTTGCCTTCGGATGCGTTCATGATCTTTTCAAAAAGTTGCTCATACTCTTTGTTGAGACTTTCTATCTGCTGCATGGCATGAGAAAATTCACTCTCCGTTTTCAAAAACAGATCTTTGGTGGCATAGATACCGGGATCGCTCAGTTTTTTTTCAAGCTCCCCTTTTTTTGTTTGCCAGCCAGCCAGTGAAGACTCTACCTGCTCAAATCGTTTTTGCAGTTTTTGTAATTCTTTTTTCTTCTCTTTATCGACAGCTCCGTTCGTTTGCTGGTTTTTGGGCGCTGTAATTTCTGTCGGTTTTACGACGGGGGCAACGGCCGCCACTGTAGGCTCATTCGCTTTTTGACGCGCCATCCTTTCTTTCCAAGCGACCCATTCTTCGTATCCGCCCTTGAACTCCTTGATCTCTTGGTCAACGATCTCCCAGATCTTATTGGCGGTTTTGGCAATAAAATGTCTGTCGTGACTAACAAGCATCAACGTGCCTTGGTAATTGTTAAGTGCTTCGATCAATAATTCGCAGCTGTGAAGGTCGAGGTGGTTGGTAGGCTCATCGAGCATTAAAAAGTTAGCTTTACTTACAATGACCTTGGCCAGTGCCACCCGCGCTTTTTCTCCTCCACTAAGTACACTGATCCTTTTGTCGGCATCGTCGCCACTGAATAAAAAACAGCCGAGCAGCCCTCTCAGCTCCAGGTCGTTGAGTTGACTGCCGCATTCTTTCATTTCGTCGAGTATGGTGTTGCTCAAACGAAGCGATTCGAGCTGGTGTTGGGCATAAAAACTTTCTGACACATTGTGTCCCCATTTTCTTTCGCCACCGTCAAATGGTTCGGTGCCCGCAATGATTCTGAGCAGGGTAGATTTTCCTTTTCCGTTGGCTCCGATCAAGGCGATCTTATCTCCTCTCTCTATCTCGGCCACTCCGTTTTTGAGAATGCAGTTATTTCCAAACGACTTTGCGATCCCCTTTAATTCTACCAGCACTTTTCCCGGCGTCTTGTCGATCCTGAAATTGATCTTGATATTGGGCCTAATTAACTCGGCGGCATCGATGCGCTCTAGTTTGTCGAGTTTTTTAATGATGCTTTGCGCCATCGTAGCCTTGCTGGCCTTGGCACGGAATCGTTCTACGATCCGCTCCTGTTGTCGAATATAGTCTTGCTGGTTCTCAAAGGCCTTTTGCTGCAATTCCATTCGGATGGCCTTTTCTTTTTCATAGAAGTCGTAGTTGCCGCTGTAGCTATGGAGTTCTTGCTGATAAAGCTCTACGATCTTATTGACCATTCGATTCAAAAAATATTTATCGTGGCTCACCATTACCACCGAGCCCTTATAATGAAGCAGGTATTTCTCCAGCCATTCAATAGAGGGCAGGTCAAGGTGGTTGGTCGGTTCGTCGAGTAAAAGTAGGTCGGGTTGCTGCAAGATCATCTTGGCCAGTAACACCCGCATTCTCCAGCCTCCACTGAATTCTTTGTAAGGGCGCTGCAGATCATCGTTGCTAAACCCAAGGCCTTGCAACACCTCTTCGGTTCGGTGATGAATGCTGTACCCATCAAGGGCATCCATCTCTTGCAAACAATCGCTGTATTGATGCAGTACCTTCTCGTCTCCGGTTTTTTCCAGCTCGATCCCCAGCGATTCAATTTGTTTCTCGAGTTCAAGTACGCGAGCGAAAGCACCCAATGCCACCGTCAAGATCGACTCGTTGGTATCGAAACTTAGCAGATCTTGGTGCAAATAGCCCATCGAAATACCCCGGCTTCTTTCTACCGTTCCCTTACTGGGTTGATATTCTCCGACCAATAACTTGAGCAGGGTCGACTTTCCGGTGCCATTGTAGCCGATCAGCCCGATCCTTTCACCCGGCTGTATATGCCAGGTAGCGTCTTGTAAGATGGTTCTTGCACCAAACTCAAAGGTCATATTTTGTAAACCGGCCAGCATAAATTGACGGGCGCAAAGGTACGCCACCGAGTGTTGCGGCTTGCAACCATTTTTAAGTTATTTTGTTTTAGCGACATGTTCAGATATGCAATGCTCTTGGTTTTGACCTGCTGTTTGCAGTTGATCGTATCGGGCCAGAGCCGTTTTACCCTTAATGGCTACATCAAGGATTCCCTTACCGGAGAGGTCATCTCAGGCGCTTCCATCAAGATCAATGGACAGCAGCGGGGCATCCTGAGCAATCAATTTGGATTTTATTCCCTGACGCTGGACCCGGGCAATTACGTGCTTACCTTCTCACATGTTTCTTATCAGGTGCTCTCGGTGGCTGTGACCTTGTCGAGTAACGAAACCAAGAACATTGAGCTGGTGCCGCGATCGGCCGCCATCCAAGAGGTCGTTGTATTCAGTAAAAAACGAGACGGGAATATCACTGCCGCGCAGTTAGGAAAGATCGATCTGTCGGTCGGGCAGATCAAATCACTGCCGGTGCTTATGGGCGAAGTAGATATTCTAAAGACCATACAGCTTCTTCCCGGTGTGCGAAATGCCGGTGAAGGCAACGCCGGTTTTTATGTGCGGGGTGGAGGACCTGACCAGAACCTTATTTTACTCGATGATGCGGTGGTCTATAACACAGGGCATCTTTTTGGATTCTTCTCCATTTTTAACGGTGATGCGATCAGAAATCTTAGTTTGATAAAAGGAGGGATGCCTGCGCAATACGGTGGCAGGCTTTCTTCGGTTTTGGACGTTTCCATGAAAGAAGGAAATGCCAACGAATTTCAATTTGACGGCGGGATCGGTCTGATCGCCTCTCGTTTCTCTTCGCAAGGCCCTATCGAGAAAGGTAAATCATCTTTCATCGTCTCGGGAAGAAGAACCTACATAGATGCATTGGTCAATCCCTTTATCAGTAAAAGCAGCAGCTTTTACGGCTCGGGATATTATTTCTATGACCTCAATGCCAAGTTCAATCATCGCTTCTCCAAAAAAGACCGCCTCTTTATTAGCGGGTATTTTGGAAGGGACGTTTTCGATTTCAATAACAATAAAAGATCGTTCAGCACCAGTATTCCCTGGGGGAATGCAACCGGAACCATTCGTTGGAATCACGTCTTTGGCCCTCGCTTGTTTGCCAATACAACGGCCGTTTTCAATAATTACCGTTTTCAATTCTCGGCCAGACAAGAGAACTTTTCGGTGGGACTCAACTCGGGTATTCGCGACTGGTCCCTAAAATCGGATTTTGATTATTACCCTTTTCCCGGGCACAAACTAAAGTTCGGTGTACTGGCCACGCATCATCGCTTTTTGCCGAACGTAGCCTCCGGCAGGCAAGACTCGATCGTATTCGCTCCCAATAACGAGGCCGCAAAATATGCCGTAGAGACCGCTCTGTATATTCAGGATGACTGGGAGTTATCGGATCGCTGGCAAGTCAACTATGGATTACGGTACAGCCGTTTTAGCCAGGTGGGCCCGTTCACACGGTACACTAGGGATGGCTTTGGTAACAAGACCGATAGCATGTTCTATGCAGCGCTTCGTCCACTGATCACCTACGGAGGATTGGAGCCAAGGGTGTCATTTCGCTATGCGCTTCAGGGCGATCTTTCCATAAA
>DNMB01000150.1:0-2932 GCA_003489485.1 Chitinophagaceae bacterium
ACTTCGCGGGCCTCGGGTCTGATCTCATCTTCGAGATCGATCCATCCGATCAGTTCGCCCCCGCGACAAACATAAACCTGGTGATGATCGGCCTCTGGTGTAGCCTTGACCGTAGCATACG
The DNA here is from genome assembly GCA_003489485.1 of Chitinophagaceae bacterium. Taxonomy (GTDB): domain Bacteria; phylum Bacteroidota; class Bacteroidia; order Chitinophagales; family Chitinophagaceae; genus JJ008. The sequence goes on from DNMB01000150.1 coordinate 122, forward strand.
AGCCCGCACTATACGTAATGCCATTGGGGTCGGTGGAAAAAATGCCTTTGCCTTTTACTTCTTCGACTTGCCGCCACCTGATCTCAACATTTGTTTTGAACGTTTTCGCTAAACAAACTGCAATGGGATGATTGGAATATTTTTCGAGCGAATAAACCAGCGCCTTGAATTGCTCTTCGGTCATCGCGTTATCGAGTACGCGCAGACCCGCTACCCGAAAAGTTCCGGTGGTAAGCGTTCCGGNNACTTCGCGGGCCTCGGGTCTGATCTCATCTTCGAGATCGATCCATCCGATCAGTTCGCCCCCGCGACAAACATAAACCTGATGATGATCGGCCTCTTGTGTAGCCTTGACCGTAGCATACGAGCCCGCACTATACGTAATGCCATTGGGGTCGGTAGCAAAGATACCTTTGCCTTTTACTTCTTCGACTTGCCGCCACCTGATCTCAACATTTGTTTTGAACGTTTTCGCTAAACAAACTGCAATGGGGTGATTGGAATATTTTTCGAGCGAATAAACTAGCGCCTTGAATTGCTCTTCGGTCATCGCGTTATCGAGTACGCGCAGACCCGCTACCCGAAAAGTTCCGGTGGTAAGCGTTCCGGTCTTATCGAAAACTACTTGTTTGATCTGTCTGAATAATTCGAGCGATCGGGCATTGCTGAAAAGAATTCCATTGCGGGCGGCTCGTCCTAACCCTACGGCAATGGCGGCGGGAGTGGCCAACCCCATGGCGCAAGGGCAGGCAATGACCAGCACGGCGATACTGCGCATCAGGGAGGCCTCCACATTGTTCAGCATAATAAAATTGATGATGCCCGTTGCCAGCGCAATAAGCAGTACTACCGGAATAAAAACGGCACTGATCTTATCGGCCAATAGCTGCATGGGAGGCTTTTCTCCCTGCGCGCCGCGAACCATCTGAATAATGCCCGAAAGCACGGTATCGTCTCCGGTAGCCGTTACCTGGGCCTTGATGGTACCCTCTTGTACGATACTTCCTCCTATCAGCAGATCCTTTGCGTATTTATGTACGGGCAGGCTTTCGCCGGTAATGATCGACTCGTTCACGTGTGCTTCTCCCCAGAGTATTTTGCAATCGATGGGCACCTGCTCTCCGGTCTTGATCAAGATCAGATCGCCCACTTTAAGCGCGGTATTGTCGATCGGAAAATATTGTTCGCGGTGTTCATCATCAAAGGCGATCATGGTAGCCATGAGCTGCTGTGCACTGACCAATTTGTTCAGTGCCCGTTGGGTAGAGGCAATGGAGGCTTCTTCTAAAAAATTTCCGAGCAAAACCAATGTAATGATGGTGGTGGTCGTTTCGTAAAAAAGATATTGCTCGGGTTGTCCGCTCAGGCTTCCGTAGAGGCTATAAACGAATGCAGAGGTGGCTCCCAGTGTAATCAGTACGTTCATGTTGGGCATACCAACTCGAAGGCTTTTTATGGCACTACGACCAAAATAGTGCAGCCCCAACGCAAAAACGGGCAAGGTAAGGGCCAGCTGAAACCAATGATCATGCAGTAGGGCAATGGAGTGGGGCAGTAGATGACTGGCCAGTAACACAAGTGCAAAGGGCAAACAGAACAGCAGTCGTTGTTTATGGGTAGATAGAGAGAGTAAAGAAGAATTGGTAGCGGCTACGGGGGCAGCTTTTTCATCGACTACTTCATAGCCCAGGTTGGCGATTCCTTTTTTGAGTTCTTCTTCTGCCAATTTTTCTGCTGTCACAAACCACACATCGCCATTGGCAAAATTCACTTTTACCTGCTGCATGCCCTGTTTTTCGAGATATTTATGAATATGCAGGGCGCACGTATTGCAATCCATCCCGCTAACCTTCCACTTGACCTGTTGCATACAGCAAATTTACCAAAACCCCCGCGCTCTGCTTTTGATGCAAGGGAATATCTTATCGGCTTACATTTGTTGTGATGGAGTTAACGTTTACCCTAGATCAGATCGACGAGGCCGCCCTTCAGTTTTGGCAGCAGGCGGGTCAGGCCCGGGTGTTTGCGTTTCATGCCCCAATGGGTACAGGAAAAACCAGCTTTATCATTGCCCTTTGTCGGGCGCTGGGGGCCGTAACACCTGGATCTAGCCCCAGTTTTGCCTTGGTCAATGAATACCAGCTAGCCAATGGCGATCCGGTCTATCATGCCGATCTCTACCGTTTAAGCAACGAGGCCGAGGCCCGCGAGGCCGGCATTGAAGAGCTGCTCTATAGCGGGGCTGTTTGTCTGGTAGAATGGCCCGAAAGGGCCCCGGGAATTTTTCCTCCCGATACCGTACACGTAGCCCTCAGTATCTTGCCCGGTTCGTTGGATGGGCAAGAGCCCGGAACGCGATATCTGCGTACATTTACAACAGCATCTTGATCGTATGTCGCAGACCAAACCAAGTATCACCACCTCGTTCAGTTACGAGACGCTAGAGGAAACGCTCGATATTCCTCCTCGGTCCGAAAGGATGCTGATCGGCATTCCCCGCGAGACCGCCTTTCAGGAAAATCGAATTGCACTGACCCCCGATGCCGTGGGCGTACTGGTCAGCAATGGACACGAGGTCATGATCGAGCATGATGCCGGCGAAGGGTCTCATTTTAAAGACAAGGACTATAGCGAGGCCGGCGCCCGGATCGTTCACGATAAGGCTACCGTTTACCAATGTCCTATTCTTGTAAAGAGTGCGCCTGTTACCGAAGACGATCTGTCTTTGTTGCAATTCAATCAGCTGATTATTTCTCCCATTCATTTGTCGGTCATGAAGTCATCTATTCTTACCAAGATGATGGAGAAAAA
>DNMB01000150.1:3305-5591 GCA_003489485.1 Chitinophagaceae bacterium
ATCGTGCGCAGCATGAGCGAGATCGCGGGCAGTGCGGTCATGCTCATTGCCGGGCAATACCTTAGCTCCGCAAATCATGGTAAGGGCGTACTGCTAGGAGGCATCTCTGGTATCGCTCCTACGAAAGTGATCATCTTGGGAGCGGGTATAGTAGGAGAGTATGCTACCCGCGCGGCGCTGGCCATGGGGGCATCGGTAAAGATCTTCGACAATAACATTTACCGGCTTAAGCGGATGCAAAACAATATCGGGCAGCGTCTTTGGACCTCGGTAATGGAGCCTCGTTTGCTGGCCAAACAATTAAAGACTTGCGAAGTGGCGGTAGGAGCCCTTTCTTCTACCTCGGGCCGCACACCCATGGTCGTTACCGACGAGATGGTCAGCAATATGCGTCCTGGTTCGGTTATTATTGATGTAAGCGTAGACCGCGGCGGTTGTTTTGAGACCTCCGAGATCACTTCTCACGAAAAACCGGTCTTTACAAAATATGGCGTTATACACTATGGTGTTCCCAATATCCCCTCGGGTTTTGCCCGAACGGCCTCTCAAGCGATCAGTAATGTATTGATGCCACTGGTACTGCAAGCCGGCGATGAGGGAGGATTCGAAAAATTATTATGGCGCAGGGCTCATCTTCGCTATGGACTTTATTTATTTAACGGGGCCCTTACCAATTATCACCTGAGTCAGCGTTTTCAATTAAAGTACACTGACCTGAATCTGCTAATGACCAGCAGTCGCTGATCTCTTATTTACTGAGCTTATAGTCGCTGATAGAAATTTGCGCCGTGCAATGCGCATATTCAACGGGATCGTTGCTACTAATTATGACCAGTCTCTTCGTACTATATTGTTCCAGCAGCGATCGGTAAAGCGCAATGCCTTCTTTGTCGAGATTGGTGCAAGGCTCGTCGAGTAATAGTACAGGCATATCAGACAAGAAACACTGAATAAGTTTAAGGCGTTGCTTCATTCCCGAAGAGAAGTACCGGATCTGTTTCTGCGCTGCAGGGGCAAGACCTGCAAGCTCCAACGCATTTTCTATATCGATACCCGGCAAAAGCGGTTTAAACTCCCTGTGAAAGCGAAGCAATTCGGTAGCCGTCATCTCTTCGATCAGCTCCAGGTACGGAGCGCAAAAAGAGAGATGACGATGCATTTTCTCGTCAGCGATCGGCTGACCGTTCAGTTCGTATATGATGCTGCCTTCGTTAATGAGCAGGGCTCCGCTGATGGCTTGTAGCAACGTGCTTTTGCCCGATCCGTTGGGCCCCACAATAGCGTAAGAAGATCCCGAAGAAAACTGATAGCTGAGATGACGAAAGATCCAGTCTCTGTTAAAACGTTTACCGGTATCAGACAGCGATATCGTCATCGATGGCTCCTTTTGTAAATCGTTTGATAATTCCTCTTGTGCTCTCGCGAATAAAAGTGACGATCTCGTCGCGTTCGTCGGTGGCAGGCATCTCCTCTTCTATAAATTCAATGGCCTGCGAGGTGTTCATCCCCTTGTTGTAGACAATGCGGTATAGATCTAGAATATGATTGATGCGATCGATACTGAAGCCCCTTCTTTTTAACCCCACACTGTTTACGCCTGCGTAACTAAGCGGATTGCGTCCGGCCTTGATGTAAGGAGGAATGTCTTTGCTGACCAGCGATCCTCCGCTTACAAAAGAGTGTCCGCCGATCTTTACGAATTGATGCACGGCGCACATGCCTCCCAAGATGCACCAGTCTCCGATGGTCACGTGTCCGGCCACCTGCGTGTTGTTGCTGGTAATGACATGGTCGCCCACCAGGCAATCGTGGGCAAAGTGGCAATAGGCCATGATCAGACAGTTCTTGCCGATCACTGTTTTTTCTCGGTCACGGGTGCCACGGTTAATGGTCACAAACTCCCGTATGGTAGTGCCGTCTCCGATATGAACGGTAGAGTACTCCCCGTCAAATTTCAGGTCTTGGGGTACGGCCGATATAACGGCCCCCGGAAAAATGCGGCAGTTCTTGCCAATGCGGGCCCCTTCCATGATGGTCACATTCGATCCGATCCAGGTGCCTTCTCCGATCTCCACATCTTGGTGAATAACCGAAAAAGGGTCTACCTTAACGTTGGTAGCGAGCCTGGCATTGGGATGAATATAGGCGTGGGGATGAATCATGAACGATAAAGGTACAATTAATTGATAATTTTACTTTACCGGGCAATTTTGCTACTATTGATCCGTTATTCGATGGCAAGCCCTCATTGCCAATCAACTAATTGATATGAAGAAGCGAAACATT
>DNMB01000041.1:0-5990 GCA_003489485.1 Chitinophagaceae bacterium
ATGGGCGATGCAGTAAGAGTTTTTGAATACCTCGCCAATTGGAGAAGAGGAATGGTGCCGCTAAAGAAATGTCGCACGCTGTTGCTGGCTCCGGTATCGATGCGTAAAAAGCTGGTTCAATTAGTGGAGTTCGAGATCAAGCGTGCAAAGACGGGAAAAAAGGCCTCGCTCACATTAAAGGTGAATTCACTGAGCGATGCTGAGCTCATTAAGCTTCTAAACAAGGCTGCCGAGGCAGGTGTTGTTATCAATTTGATCGTAAGGGGTATCTACTGTCCGAATTTTCCTGTTACCAAAAAAGGAATTCGACCTTATGCCATTAGTATAGTGGATGAGTATCTTGAGCATGCCCGTGTGATGATCTTTCATCATGGTGGCAAAGAGAAGATCTTTATTTCTTCTGCCGACTGGATGGTCCGCAATATCGATCACCGTATTGAGGCAGCGGTCGAGATACAACATCCCGATATTCGAAAAGAGTTAAAGGAGATGTTGGCTATTCAACTGGCCGACAACGTCAAGGCCCGTGTGTTGGATGGAATGTTGCCGAATGATTATGTAAAGGCAAATGGCAAGCGCGCCGTTCGCTCCCAGATCAAGATCTATCAGTACTTGCGCGGGCTGTCTGTCTCTAAGTGATCTAAAGTGAATTATCTGGTCGACAGCGTAAACCCAATTGTGGTCCCTACTTGTTCGGTGCTGCGCACATGAATGGTCTCGCCGTGTGCTTCTATAATATGTTTGCAAATGGCCAGCCCCAGTCCTGATCCCTTGCTATCGCGGGTGCGCCCTTCTTCGGTGCGGTAAAATCGTTCAAAGATCCGGGTAAGTTCTTTTTCGGGAATGCCCATGCCATCATCGGTGACCTCTACTAGCACGTGCTGCCCGTCGGTACGATACATGCTGGCAGTTACGTTGCCGTTTGTTTTGCCGTATTTAATGGCATTTTCAACGAGGTTCAGTAAAACCTGTCTTATTTTTTCTTTATCTGCATTGACCGTGAGTGGCGATTCACTGTCTTTTTTAATTACAAAATGCATTTGCTGTTTTTCGGCTTTGCCGGCCAGACTCTCAAATACTTCTTTGACCAATTCTTGAATAACGAAAGGTTGACGAACCAGCACCAGCTCGCCCCGCTCTAGTTTAGAGATCTGGTCCAGATCGGTCAGCAGGGTAGTGAGCCGGTCAATATTGCGGGAGGCATTTTCGAGATAACGGCGATTGACCTGCGGATCGGTAATGGCCCCATCAAGCAAGGTTTCTACATAACCTTGAATGGCAAAAATGGGGGTTCTAAATTCGTGCGAAAGATTCTGTAAAAATTCGCGGCGAAACTGCTCATTTTGTCGGAGCAGCTGCATCTCTTTCTCATTCTCATTGGCCCACTCCTCTACGTCTTGGCTGACGTCTTCGAGCGTTTTGGCCGGCAAAACATATTTGTAGTAGGTCTCCTCTTTTTTAGTGGCCTTTGTCTTGTGAATGAATTTATAGATCAGCTTGATCTTTCGGTTAATGAATTCTTCGAGCAACGTAGCGATGATCCAGTAGCTGGCTCCAAAGACGACCAAAAGAGTCAGTAGCGCCCATTGCCAACTTTGTTGCAACCAAAGTAAGAAGATCGCTTCCGGAAGGGCAAGCAAAAGTGCCGTGATCAGCGCGATCTGTCTGGGAGTAATATTGGCTTTTGTAAGAGGCATAGGGCAAGGAGGTGTACAACACCCAGGCAAAGATAGTTATGGTAGCTGCTCAGCGCTCAAATTTGTAGCCTACCCCTTTTACCGTGGTAATGCAGTCGATCCCTAATTTTTGTCTGATCTTTCGGATGTGCACATCAATGGTTCGGTCACCGACGATCACCTCGTTTCCCCAAACCTGATTCAAGATCTCGTTTCGCAAGAATACCCGACCCGGGCGGTGGGCCAGCAAATAGAGGAGTTCAAATTCTTTTTTGGCCAGTGAGACTTCTTTATCCTCAACACGAACAACAAATTTTTCGGGATCTATGCTGATGGAGTCCATGGTAAGTAGACCTGCTTTGGGTTTACTCAGTCTTCTGAAAAGGGCATTGATTCGAGTGACCAACACTTTGGGACTTATGGGTTTGCCAATGTAATCATCGGCTCCATTTTCGAGTCCTTTAATGTGAGAGCCGTCGTCGTTCAGGGCCGTGAGCATTAAAATAATAGTATCCTTGAAAGCGGATTGGGAGCGTAGCAGTTGGCAGACTTCGACACCGCTTTTTTTGGGCATCATTACGTCGAGAACGATCAGGTCTGGCTGAATGCGTTTTGCCTTGTCGAGTGTCTCGTCGCCATCTTTGGCCGTATACACCTCGTATCCTTCAGCGCTCAAATTGTACTGAAGAAATTCTCTGATATCGGGCTCGTCGTCTGCTATCAGTACTTTACGGGCCGTTTGATCCATGAGAGGTATTTTGAACAAATCTACTTGTTATTTCTTCGCGCTAACAAGTATGGTACATGCCTGTACCCAGAGTTAATAATAACTTAATATTTAGTGCTGCCTGTTCCGGCCGTTGGGCCGGGGTTTGTTAACTTTGTAAAGTTATGACGGGTCGCAATTTTCTATTCACTTTCATATTGTTTTTGGTCTTGGGTTGCTGGGTTGACCAGCTTCGCGCCCAGGGTTTGTCTGCAGGCGAGCCGTTCGTATTTCCGCAAGGGTACCGTCCTGAGTTTAGAAGAGAGCTGAATCACGAACAGATAGCCGCCGAACAACGTGCCCTGTGCAAGGCAGATGGTCAGGCCGACAGTTTATTTACCCCCACCGGTGATGCCGCACTTAATCGGGCGATCGGTTTTTCGCTGCTGAGCGAAGTCAATCGCATTCGTTTTCAGATCGAGACCGATGCCACCCTCGATCATCGGCTTAAAGTAAATTATCTCTACGGCTTGCAATCGGTGCTGGGTTATTTCAGGGAGTATTTTCGCAAGCCCCGCAATGTAGGGGTCAATCCTGCCTATCTACCGCTTATTATTGCCAATTACGAAACTTGTTTTAGGGCCGATCTGCGAGGAGAAAGCATTGCGCCCTATGTGGTGGCACTGCCTTACGATGCCGGAAGTAATTTGATGGCCGCCCGAATTTTTGAAAGCAACAGTGGTTACAAAGCAGCCAAAGAAAATCTGCTGCTAAAATACTGTACCCTTTTTCCGGACAAGACGTTTGTGACACTGCAGCAAAATCCAGAGGTGAGTTTTGCGGATAGTATGCTTAAGGTAGTGGCTCGCATGTATCCCCGACAATTATATGATTATGCTGCCGCATCTGATCGCTTGGGGCAGCGTATTCGCACCATCAAGGGCGATCCTTTCGTGCAGTTGGTGGCACAAATGGCCGGTAGTCGCAGCGGACAGCAGTACTTTCCCTTCGTTGACAATATTCTCAACGGCCGCATAAGCATGCAGCAGATCGATCAGGTAAAAGACGATACGCTTGCCTATTATCGATTGCTGGTGGCCACGCAGATGGATTATGTGGCCCGTGCCCTCGAAGGCGACACCGCACTGGAGCACCGTGCGCTCAGCAGAAGACTAGAAGACAAGGCCCGCTCCAATTTTGTAACGGTCATCAATGGACTACATAACGAAAAAGACCCTGCCGTTCGTTTTCGGGTCATTCAGCCATTAACGGCGGCCGAATTGTATTACCTGGCCGTCTCATCCGATGGTACTATTTATACATCGAGTTTTGTACGTGGGGTCTATCCGCTTATGATGAGTAAGATCGCCGAGCGGGGTGACTCCTTGCTCATGCAGGTTCGCTTCGATAAATATCGCAAGTTCATTAAGATGGCTGCGGCTTTTAATACCCTCGATCAATTTTTGGCATCGTTTGCTTCGCCGCGACCGGGAAAGGAAGATCCTGCCAATATATTGATGAAGGCTTTTGTAAAGAATCTAGAAAGAACAGAAGGCCTCGAAGACGGAGCCGACGTGGCCGATTCGTATGCCAGTATTGCCGAGACCTTGCAGCCTGTGGCACGCCGCATGTTGCAAAATATAGAACAGAACTACCGCGATGCACTGGCGCAGCAAAATCGTAAGGGCGTTATCATCTACCGTATTTTACAAAATCTGTTTTGGTCTGCCGACTCCACGCGTAAGGTCGATCTGACAAAAGAGCTCGGTATTCCTCCTGTGTACCAGGTGCCCTTTCAGGATCTGGCCAACGACAGCGGTCGGGTCGTTGCGCAGTTGTTCATCTATGGAGATAAAGATGGCATTGGCGTTTTTCCGGGACTCATTAATATGTTCAGTAACCAAAACTGGAAGATCGATCAGTCGAGCAAGTATTGGGTCGCGGTTCATTCGGCCCGGGGTAAGAAAGTGAGTCTGTACATGAATCGCCCCTTGCCCGAAGAGACCAACGAAGATGCCAAAGCGCAAGAAGAACTCAATGCTTTTCTTGCCCAGCAGGGTTTAGTTCCTCGCGTGACCTTTAACCGTGGTCACAGTTACAACGCGCCCTATACCATTGCACAAATGTCGCCCGCCTCAAAGATCGTGTTCATGGGTTCGTGCGGAGGATACAATATGATACATGACATCTTGGACAAGGCTCCCGATGCACATATAATCGGAACCAAGCAAATTGCCGACGCGCCCGTCAACAATCCTTTTTTGAGACTGCTCATGGAAAAATTGCGCACCGGAGCGGACATTGAGTGGATCGGATTTTGGCAGGAGCTAGATAAAATGGTTACCGATAAGATATTCGAAGATTACGTGCCACCGCATAAAAATCTCGGCGCTCTTTTTATAAAGGCCTACACCAGGGCCTCCACTACAGCTATCAATTGACGAATTGGAAAAAACAAAAACCTTTTTTGATTGGCAATTACTGCGTCGGGTCTTCGGCTATGCCCGTCCGTATCGCAATAAGTTCTGGTTCTCGGTCGTGCTGGCCATTTTACTGGCTTTGATTACGCCGATTCGTCCGCTGCTGGTACAGCTTACTGTCAACGAGTACATCGTGCAACAACTGCCCCGCATGTTGGTGCAGATCACGCTCATTCAGGTGGGTATTATTTTTTTGGAGACGCTGATTCGGTTTGGGTTTTCGTACCAGACGGCCTTGCTGGGTCAGTCGGTGGTAATGGATCTGCGCATGGATACATTCAATAAGATCCTGCGATTGAACGTAAGGCAGTACGACAAGACACCGATCGGTACACTGACCACGCGCACTATCAACGATATTGAATCGGTCAACGATATTTTTGCCGAAGGACTCGTTCCTATCATCACCGATCTGCTTTCTATCGGATGTGTTTTGGGATACATGCTTTGGGCCGACTGGCGCCTAACGCTGATCGCGTTGGTCCCTTTTCCGGTAATTATCATTGCCACTTATTTTTTTAAAGAAAGCATCAACCGCTCTTTTCAATTGGTGCGAAATGCCGTCTCTGATCTCAATGCTTTTGTGCAAGAGCACATTACCGGTATGAGCGTTGTGCAGGCCTTTGCTGCCGAGCAACATGAGTTCGAGAAATTCAAGGTCATTAACCGACATCACCGCAATGCCAACGTAAAGGCCATCTTTGCTTACTCCGTTTTTTTTCCGGTGGTAGAGATCGTGTTGGCCCTCTCCATTGGATTGGTGGTATGGTACACCTCTAAAGAAGCGCTTGCCTTGCAACAAAGCCAACAGGGTACGGTGATCGCTTTTATTTTATGTCTTAATCTACTGTTCAGACCTCTTCGGGTAATAGCTGATAAGTTCAATGTGCTTCAAATGGGTGTCATTGCCAGTGAGAGGGTCTTTAAGGTGCTCGACAATCCAGACGTATTGCCATTGGGTGATGAAAGATCGCACCGTCCTTCGTTGTTGCAGGGAAAAATTGAGTTCGATCGAGTGGGCTTTGCCTATACGCCCGGCACCCCTGTGCTGCGTGATGTCTCGTTCAGTGCCGCTCCGGGAGAGACACTGGCCATTGTGGGACATACCGGCAGTGGCAAAAGCACCAT
>DNMB01000041.1:6386-9838 GCA_003489485.1 Chitinophagaceae bacterium
GAATACGATATAGAGGCTCTTCGTTCGCATGTGGGAGTGGTCTTGCAAGATGTGTTCTTATTCTCAGGGTCGGTGCTGGATAATATTACACTGCGCAACCCCCGCATTACCCGCGCACAGGTCGAAGAGGCGGCCAAAATGATAGACCTGCACGACTTTATCATGACCCTTCCGGGCGGGTATGATTTTGATGTTCGCGAAAGAGGGGCGACCCTTTCGCTGGGGCAGCGTCAACTGATCTCTTTTATCAGAGCCCTGTTATACAATCCGTCCATCTTGGTGCTCGACGAGGCGACCTCATCTGTCGATACCGAATCGGAGCGACTTATTCAGCGCGCCATCGATAAGTTGATCTCGAACCGAACCTCAATCGTTATTGCACATAGACTTTCTACAATACGTAAAGCAAACAAAATCATTGTTTTAGATGCTGGCGTACTGATCGAATCAGGCACTCATCAAGGGCTGCTTGCCCAAAAAGGGCATTATGCCAGGCTCTACGAGATGCAGTTTTCGGCTACGGCCGCGACCGATTCATAAAGGGGCCGTATAAGAGCGATTTTCCGGTGATTTTTAGCGGGTCTACCCTTATCTTTGCAAAAATTTTCAAGAAGGGTATGCAGCCAAGACGCTCCAACATCATTTTCACTGTACTATTCACTACTTTTTCCCTTCTTTTTCAAGGGTCTTTTGTTTTGGCACAGCATCATGAGGGAGGCCACGAAGCCGCCCCTGCCGAACAAAAAAAGTTCAATGCAGCCGAGGTTATTTTTGGTCACGTACTAGATGGTCACGAGTATCATTTTATGGACATTGGCGATCATCCGGTAACGCTTCCGTTGCCCATCATACTATATTCACCCAGTCGGGGTACTTGGGACGTTTTCATGTCTTCTCATTTTGAGCATGGACATGCTGCTTACCGCGGGTATACGATGCTCACAGAGCACTCCATTCACGAGATGGGTCTTGATAGTCTTGCGGGCAAGAAATTTTCTGCAGGCGATATCGTACCCGTAAATGAAGAAGGCCATTACGATGCGAGCGTAGCGTTTTACGATCTCTCCATGACCCGCAATGTGGTGCAGATGCTGTTGGCCCTGGTGCTCTTTACCACGATCATGCTTCGCGTGGCCGGTCGCTATAAGAAAGGAGTAGGCGTTACGTCGGCTCCCAAGGGTTCACAAAGTTTACTCGAACCCATCATCACCTTTGTGCGCGACGAGGTGGCCAAGCCCAATCTGGGAGCCAATTACCTTCGTTATCTGCCGTTCTTGCTGACCGTTTTCTTTTTTATTTTGGTCAATAACATCTTCGGACTTATTCCAGGTTCGGCCAACGTAACGGGCAACATAGCCTTTACCGTTGTGCTGGGTCTGCTCTCTTTTATCGTGATCTTATTTAGTTCCAACAAACATTACTGGGGTCACATCTTTAACCCTCCGGGCGTTCCCTTTGGCGTAAAGCTCATCTTGGTGCCCGTTGAGTTTTTGAGCGTTTTCATTAAGCCCTTCGCACTCATCATTCGTCTTTTTGCCAACATGGTGGCGGGACACATCATCATCATCTGTTTAATCTCTTTGATTTTTATATTCGGCGAATTGAGTCCTATTGCCGGCTGGGGTGCTTCTCCACTAGCGGTAGGATTTACGGTGTTCATTTATCTGATCGAGGTGCTGGTGGCCTTTTTGCAGGCCTTCATCTTTACCATGCTCAGTGCCGTATTTATCGGGCAGGCATTGGAGGGAGCGCATCACGACGAGGCACATGCGCATCACTAAACTTTTATTTTTTAACCATCAATACAACCCAACATGGATCTTATGAATGTAATGCTGCTGGCCGAAATGGCAAATGCAGGAGGTGCAGTAGGAGCAGGTCTCGCTGCTATCGGTGCCGGTATCGGTATCGGACAGATTGGTAAGGGCGCCCTCGAGGCCATTGCCCGCCAACCCGAGGCAAGCAACGACATCCGCGGTAACATGATCTTGACAGCGGCCCTTGTAGAAGGTGCTGCCCTGTTTGCGATCATCGTGGGCTTCCTGGCCATGGTACTCTAATACCAGCCAAACCTATTACTGCATCCAACGCACAGGGCAGCGGATGCAGTATTTTAAAAGACAAAACGAAACTATTATACCATGAATCTGTTAACACCCGGCTTTGGATTGCTGATCTGGACGCTGGTGGCTTTCTTGATCGTCTTCTTTTTGCTGGCTCGTTTTGCGTGGCCTGCCATCATTAACGGTCTTCGTGAACGCGAAAGAAGTATAGCCGATTCGTTGGCTACTGCGCAGCGTGTACAAGCCGAAATGGCACAGCTAAAAAGTGAGAACGAAGCACTGTTGGCCAAAGCCCGCGAAGAGCGTGCGCAACTTCTAAAAGAGGCCCGCGAGACCAAAGACCGCATCATCAACGAAGCCAAAGAACAAGCCAAGTCTGAAGCAGCCAAAGTGTTGGCCGAATCAACAGCTGCCATTCAAGCCCAAAAAATGGCCGCCCTTACCGAGGTAAAGAACCAAGTGGGAAAGCTGGTCATTGAGGTCAGTGAAAAAGTGCTTCGCAAAGAACTGGGCAGTAAAGAGGCGCAAGAAGCTCACATCAAAGGCCTGGTCGATTCCGTAAAACTGAATTAATCTTCTTATGCCCAACCCACGTTTAGCTGCCCGTTATGCCAAATCGTTGCTCGATCTTTCGATAGAGAAAGACCAGCTCGAGAAGGTGTATGCCGATATGTTGTGGTTGCAAGGGGTTTGCAAGAGCAATCGTGATTTTGTGAATCTGCTTCGCAGCCCCATCATTAAAAGCGATACAAAGGGAAAGATCGTATCGGCGGTTACCGATGGAAAGATCGGTGAGCTGACGATCGCTTTTAACCGTTTGCTGGTCACCAAGACCCGCGAGAGCTATCTGCCCGAGATCATCACGGCTTTTATTGCCGCATACAAAGAGAAAAAAGGGATCAAGACCATTCGGTTGACCACGGCCGTAACTGCGAGCGACGAATTGAAAAATGCGATCGTAGAGCAGGTAAAAAGATCAGCCGGCTTTACCCAGGTAGAACTCGAAGAGAAAGTAGATCCTGCGCTGATCGGTGGATTTGTGCTGCAGATCGGTGATCAACTGGTCGATGCCAGTATCGCTTACGACCTACGCAGCATAGCCAAGCAATTTGAAAACAACGATTTCATATACAAGATCAAATAACATCGAAAACTAAATCATATGCCAGAAATTAAACCCGATGAAATAAGTGCCATCCTGCGTCAGCAGCTGAGCAACTTCAATGCCACTGCGGACCTCGAAGAAGTAGGAACGGTGTTGCAGATTGGAGATGGTATTGCCCGTGTGTACGGCCTCGGTAATGTTCGTTACGGTGAACTCGTGGAGTTTGAAAACGGAGTGCGTGCCATTGCACTTAACCTCGAAGAAGATAATGTGGGTGTGGTACT
>DNMB01000041.1:10239-11198 GCA_003489485.1 Chitinophagaceae bacterium
ATGCTGGGTCGTGTGGTCAATACCCTCGGTGCCCCCATCGATGGAAAGGGTCCGCTGACCGGAGAGTTATACGAAATGCCACTCGAGCGCAAGGCGCCCGGTGTAATTTATCGTGAGCCTGTAAAGGAGCCGCTGCAAACCGGTATCAAGGCCATCGATGCCATGATCCCCATAGGCCGTGGTCAGCGTGAGCTGGTGATCGGTGACCGTCAAACCGGAAAGACCGCCATCTGTATCGACACCATCATCAATCAAAAAGAATTTTACAAGGCCGGCAAGCCCGTGTATTGTATCTATGTGGCCATTGGACAAAAGGCCTCTACCATTGCCGGTGTAATGAAGACCTTGCAAGACAACGGTGCCATGGATTATACCATTATCGTTGCCGCTTCTGCCTCTGATCCCGCTCCGTTACAGTTCTATGCTCCCTTTGCCGGTGCGGCCATTGGAGAGTTCTTCCGCGATACCGGTCGTCCTGCCTTGATCATTTATGATGATCTTTCTAAGCAGGCCGTGGCTTATCGTGAGGTTTCGCTGTTGCTTCGTCGCCCGCCCGGACGTGAGGCGTATCCCGGAGACGTATTCTATTTGCACAGCCGTTTGCTTGAAAGAGCTGCCAAGGTCATCAATGACGATAAAGTGGCCAAGAACATGAACGATGTGCCCGACAGTATTCGTCATCTGATCAAAGGGGGTGGATCGCTGACCGCTTTGCCTATCATCGAAACACAAGCCGGTGACGTATCGGCCTATATTCCTACTAACGTAATCTCAATTACCGACGGACAGATCTTCCTTGAGACGAACTTGTTCCTCTCCGGTATTCGTCCTGCCATTAACGTGGGTATCTCGGTAAGCCGTGTGGGAGGAAATGCCCAGATCAAGTCGATGAAGAAAGTGGCCGGTACCTTAAAGCTCGACCAGGCATTGTATCGCGAGCTCGAAGCCTTCTCTAAATT
>DNMB01000096.1 GCA_003489485.1 Chitinophagaceae bacterium
CCGCATTGCTCACTCCTACCAACCTATCCAAATGTAGTTGACCGGTTGGGTTGACGGCTGTAGGATAAACGTCCCAGAGAAAAGACGAAAAAAGGTCCTTTATGGTCTTTATCAGCAAAAAACCAAACGGCAGGGGATCGAACGATCTTATATCGCTCACAGAAAAATCAAGTCCATAACAACGCTCATTAAAATAGCGTGCGGTGGTAGAGACAAGGTCGGTTTCGTGATAGGAAATGCCCGGTGCACTTGATAAAAGTAAGTTACTGCGCAATTGTTTGGGAATAAGCCAAGGCGCTGCCACCAATGAAAAGGCATTGTCAGTACCGCGACCCTCATGCAAGTTGGCGGCCTCAAGCAAACAGGTGCCCGGATAAAACAAGATATTCTCAAAACGCTGCAAAGCAGGTGAGGGAGGGGTAAATATCCATCCGGTATCTGTAAAGAAATAATGCCGATGCCAGTTTTCGCAACAAATCACTTCAAGTGCACAACCGATCTTTTTTTCAACATTAAAATAGTTGGCTAACTCTCCCAAGGTGCAACTATGTCTAATGGGAATGCTCCAGCGGCCAATGAAGGAGCCGCATTTTTCTTCGTCCAAAAAGGGTCCCGACGCAAGAGATAGCAGACCGGATAGTGGATTGGGCCTGTCAAGAACAAGCAATTTCGTGCCATTCAATGCACAGACCTCCAAGCAATAGGTCAGGGTCCAGAGATAGGTATAAAAGCGTGACCCTGCATCAGGAATATCAAAAAGTAAAAGATCAAGGTCGGAGAGATCCGCGACACTGGGGGCGAGCTTTTCTCCATACAAACTAATTACAGGAAGACGGGTAAGCGGGTCCTGCTGATCTTGCATAGGGGCGCCGTCGGCTCCTGTGGCGGTCAGCCCATGTTCGGGCGAAAAGATCTTTATTAAATTAAAGCCCGCATCATGCAATGCCTTTCGGGAGGGAACGCCCCGAGAAGTAAGAGCCGCATCATTGGTCAGCAACCCGATTCGCTTTTTTTTCCACGACGGTGTTGTAGCTAAAACTATATCGATCCCGGCTTTGACCATACTACAGAATAAGCGCAATAGATATTACATTTGAATATAGACAAGTTATCTGCCATGAAAAAATTCTTCTCCCTACTGTTCCTTGGTCTGTCGATCGCTGCGGTAAAGGCCCAGCAAACGCAAAAACCTCCCCTACATGCAAAAAACTGGATGGCCATTACCGGAAAACCGTTGGCGGCCACTGCGGGAGCTACTCTTTTTCAGCAAGGAGGAAACGCTGTGGATGCCGCTTGTGCCATGCTGGCGGCCACTTGTACCATGTGGGATGTGCTCAGCTGGGGAGGCGAGACGCAGGCGCTGATCTATAATCCCACGACAAAAAAAGTAATTGCGCTCAATGCGATGGGTGTTGCTCCCACGGGTGCAACAGCAGCCTTTTTTAAATCAAAAGGGTATGAATTTCCTCCCGAGTACGGACCACTGGCAGCAACAACGCCGGGTACTCCGGGCGGAATCTGTTACATGCTGGCAGAATATGGTACCAAAAGTTTGCGCGAAGTACTAACCCCGGCTATGGAACTGGCCGCAGGCTATCCGATCGATGCGCAAACGGCCAATAGCATTGAGCGAAACAAACAACGCATTAAGGATTGGCCCTATAGTAAAAATGTTTTGCTACCTCATCTCGGACAACAACGCGAAGCGCCGCGAGCCGGAGAGATCTTCGTTCAGCAAGAGCTACTGGCAACGCTCACCAAAATGATAGAGGCCGAGCAAAAGGCATTAAAAAAAGGGGCTTCACGAAAAGAAGCCATCATGGCGGCCTACGACCGTTTTTACAAAGGCGATATTGCCGACGAGTTTGTAAGGGGTTGTCAAGAACAAGGAGGGCTCATTACCAAAAACGATCTGGCCAACTGGACGCCCAAGTGGGAAGAGCCGATGATGGTGAATTACAAAGGAATTGAAGTTTATAAACTGCAGCAGTGGACACAAGGTCCGGTCATGCTACAGGCGCTCAACATTCTCGAAAATTTTGACCTCAAAAAAATGGGCTATAACAGTGCCGAGTACATTCATACGCTTTATCAGACGATGAACATGGCATTTGCCGACCGCGATTTTTATTATGGTGATCCCGCCTTTGCACCGAGCGAGCCCATGCGAGGATTGCTTAGCAAAGAATATGCAAAACAACGAGCTGGTCAACTGAACAAGCTTAGCAATGATCCGCTGGTGGGTCCGGGCGATCCTTATCCCTTTCAGCAAGAAAAAAATCCCTTTGCGTTACTGTTACAAAAAAGGGCCTTTGACCTGAACGACAGCAGCGCGCGCAATTTTGTGCCTGCTCACGACAGTGGCTCCATTGCCCTGGCTACAACCGAATACCAAGACAGACTATGGCGGGGAACCACATCGGTAGAAGCAGCCGATAAAGAAGGATGGGTCGTATCCATTACTCCCAGCGGCGGATGGATTCCGGCCGTGATCGCCGGTCATACGGGCGTCGGAATGAGTCAACGCTTGCAGAGCTTTGTGCTAGATTCTGTATTGAACCCGTTTAACGTGGTGGCCCCTGGCAAAAGGCCAAGGGTTACGCTTACGCCAAGTTTTGCGCTTAAGGATGGCAAACCCTTTTTATCGTTTGCGGTACAAGGCGGCGATACGCAAGATCAAAACCTGTTGCAGTTTTTTTTAAATATGGTTGAGTTTAACATGACGGTACAACAAGCCTGCGAAGCTGCCAATATCAACAGTAACCAGCTCTGGCTATCGCTGGGCGGCAACGCTATTAAAGAAAGAAGGCCTAAGCCGGGTAATATTTTGCTGCACGACAAAACGCCAGAAGCGGTTCGCAATGCACTGCAAAAAATGGGATACAAGATCAGCTACGACGATCGCACCTCTGGACCTATCAATGCCATCTTTTTTGATTGGAAACACGGTTCGCTGTGGGGCGGGTCGAGTAATCACGGAGAAGACTATGGAATAGGCTGGTAGTGGTCGATTTGGACCGCTAAGCCCGCCTATGGTCCTCTGTTATAGAAACTTTAGCTGGTTACAAAAGATTAGTTGAATTTTGCGCCTGCAATGAAGCAACTCCTTTGTCTGGCTCTTTTTTGTTGGTCGCTTGCTCTTTGGTCCCAATCGCCAACGCAGCAACCCCTAAAAAATATCACCGCCATCCGCACTGCGGTAGCCCCCAAAATAGATGGTCTGCTCAAAGACAGCGTTTGGCTACAAGCACAACCCGCTTCGGATTTTATTATCAACTCGCCCAACTACGGGCAACCCGCGTCGCTTCGCACCGAGGTTTGGTTGCTCTATGACGATGAGGCCATGTATGTGGCGGCTAAAAATTATGACAATCCCGCATCGATCAGAAAACAACTTACGGCTCGCGATGGTGAACAACGACAAGACGTCGACTATTTTTCTTTTTTTGTAGATACCTATAACGACAACCAAAACGGATTTCAGTTTGTGGTAACAAGCCGTAACGTTCAGTCGGATGCCAGAATTTCGCCCGCAATACAATCGATGTTCGGCCTACCCAGCGATTATAGCTGGGACGCTGTATGGGAAAGTAATGTAGCGATTACCTCAGACGGCTGGACGCTAGAAATGCGCATTCCCTATATATCACTTCGTTTTTCTAAAAGCGAGCAGCAGCGCTGGGGCATCAATTTTCAGCGGTTTAGCAGAAAGCAAAACGAAAGCAGTTTCTGGAATCCGGTCGATCCCAACATTGCAGGGTTTGTTAATCAGTTTGGCGATCTACTTGGTGTAAGCAATATAGAACCCGCACTTCGCCTTTCTTTTTTACCCTATGTAACCTCCGGCTTCAGAAATACGCCTACTACGCGTGGCGTAGTAAAGGAATGGCTTCGCAACGGCGGGATGGATGTAAAGTGGGGGGTCAATGAAAGCTTTACGTTCGACGCAACGCTGGTACCCGATTTTGGGCAAGTAATTTCTGATAATGTGATCTTGAACCTTTCTCCATTCGAGGTGCGCTTTCAAGAGAACAGACCCTTTTTTACAGAAGGGACCGAACTGTTTAATAAGGCCGGTCTTTTTTATAGTCGTCGTATCGGTTTGACTCCCTCCGGATACTGGCAGGTAAAAAATCGAGTAGCGGCTGACCCTACCTTAGAAATCGTCAAAAACCCTGGCATTACGCAACTGATCAATGCATCGAAGTTCTCCGGAAGAAACAAAAACAATCTGGGCATTGGTGTATTTAATGCGGTGAGCGCCCCCATGGTCGCCTCTATTCTGAATAAAACCACGGGCAGCACCGAAAAAATAGAGACCGAACCCCTTACCAATTACAGTCTGGTCGTGATTGACCAAGCTCTCAAGGGCAGATCGTCTGTGACCTTTACCAACACCAACGTAATGCGTAGTGGGCTCGCAAGGGATGCGAATGTTTCTGCCCTCGACTTTGCCCTTTACGATAAAAACAACAACTACGCCATTATTGGGACCGGGCGCTATAGTAAAATTATGGGGGCGAATCCCTATGATGGGTTCAACACCACACTTAGCCTTCGAAAAGTAAGCGGCAAGATCCAGTTCAACGCTACCAACAACATCGAGTCAGATCGCTATGATCCCAACGATTTGGGCTTTTTACAAGCGCCCAACGAAGTAACGACTACCGCACAGGTTAGCTATAATCAGTTTACGCCCACCAAGAATTTTTTGAGTTATCGCTATATGCTTCGTGTTACCAACCGCCAGCTTTACAAACCTTTCGTATGGCAAGAGGTACAAATAGGGGCCACTATCTTTCATTTCTTCAAGAACTTTTGGGACCTCTCGCTCAACTACGAATCAAAGCCGGCCTGGCAGCACGACTATTTCGAGTTGCGCACCCCGGGGCGGATGATCCGAATGATGCCTTGGCATTATGTTGGCTTCAATGGAAGCACCGACAGCAGAAAGAGGTTGTATGCAGGGTTTAAGGCGGGGTTGGCACAATCCCCTTCTTTTGGCGATGCAGAATACATTAACTACGAACTATCGCTTCGCTTCCGGTTCAACGACCGTCTTAGCATAGAGTGGTCTGGTGCGGGCAGCACCGATAATGGCAATGTGGGATATGCTTTTAGAAGAGAGGCCAATGGCGATCCCATTGTCGGGTGGAGAGATGTAAAACAGTTTACCACGCTGGTATCGGGTCTTTATAATTTTACCCCCCGCATGTTTTTAACACTTCGTGCCAGACATTACTGGAGCGGTGTGAAATATGAAAAGTATTTTAATGTGGATGCAAATGGTTATTGGATTGACCGTGCATTCATTGCTGGCAATGACAATAATTACAACGCCTATAATCTTGACCTCTTCTACACGTGGGATTTTATGTACGGAAGCCGCTTGATCGTTGGTTGGAAGAACTGGATGCCCCTTGACCGATCCATCGATGGAATCCGCTTTAGCAAGTACGGACAAAATCTGGCCGAGGTGTTTCGTATGCCACAGGGCAAAGAGTTGACTGCCCGTCTTATTTACTTTCTCGACTACCAAAAACTCAAGCGAAACAGAAGCTAGCGAATTTCGTACCTTTACAGCCGAGTTTCGATATTGTTTTCTCCATTAAATCAAGACATCTTGTTTACGGGTCGCAGACTCTTGGTCGCCACCAAACACAAAAAAGAGATGGTGCTGTCGCCGCTGCTCGAAGAAGCGCTCGCTGTGCAATGTTTTACTGATGACCGGCTTGATACTGATTTACTGGGCACCTTTACCGGAGAAGTTGAGCGCATTGACGATCCGCTAACTACCGCCCGAAAAAAAATTGAGCGGGGCATGGAGCTGACCGGTTGCGACCTGGCCGTAGCCTCCGAAGGATCTTTTGGACCACACCCATCGCTTGTATTTGTTCCTGCCAACGACGAGTTGGTCTTATTCATTGATAAAAAGAATAATATAGAGGCAATAGGGCGATCTCTTAGCACAGAGACGAATTTTAGCGGATGCCTTGTTAGCAACCTAGATGAGCTGCGCGAATTTGCAAGAAGGGTGCAATTTCCCTCACATGCCCTTATTGTTCGTGAATCGGAAAAGGGCACGTCCCATATCAGCAAAGGGATTTCTTCTTGGAAACAACTAGAAGATCGTTGTAACGAGTTATTCGAAAAACGGGGACAGGCTTATGTAGAGACCGATATGCGTGCATTGTATAACCCCAGCCGAATGAAAGTAATTGGCAAGGCCGCCGAACAGCTGATCGCAAAGCTTTGTTCGCACTGCCCCCAATGCAACTTTCCCGGATTTGCGGTGACCGATGTGTTGGCTGGACTACCTTGTCAACTTTGTGAGATGCCCACCCGATCGACCCTTTCTTATATTTACCGTTGTCAACACTGCTCGTTTACCAAAAAAGAGCAGTTCCCCAACGGAAAACAAATGGAAGATCCCATGTACTGTGATCATTGTAATCCATAACTATGAGCCATATTCTTATAAAAAACGCGCGCATCATTAACGAAGGCCTCGACTTTGCTGGTGATGTACATATTCAAGATCAGCGTATCGCTAAAATTGATCGTCAAATTGCACTCGACCCGCAACTGCGCTATCAAGAAATTGATGCGGCGGGGGCTGTGCTCATGCCCGGCGTTATCGATGCACATGTTCATTTCAGAGAACCCGGATTAACGTACAAAGGAGACATTGCCTCCGAATCGCGCGCGGCCGTGGCGGGGGGCACCACCTCCTTTATGGATATGCCCAACACCATTCCCAATACAGTAACGGTAGCGGCGCTCGAGGAGAAGTATAGATTGGCGGCCAACACTTCGGTGGCCAATTATTCATTTTTTATGGGGCTCACCCGCGACAACCTCGAAGAAGCCTTAAAGGTTGGTACCGAAAACGTCTGTGGCCTCACAGACGACGGATTATATTTCGATGAAAACCATTCTCTGCTTTGTAACAATCATCCTTATCTGGAAAAACTTTTTTCCAGAACAGGGCACCTGGTGGCGCTGCATTCTGAGGATGAGGCTATCATGGCCGAGAACTATAACAGCGCAAGAGAGGCGTTCGGCGAAAATATTCCACCGCACTATCATAGTATAATCCGAGACGAACGCGCCTGTGTATCTTCTACCAAAAGTCTTATTGCGCTGTCCAATAAATTCAACAACCGTTTACACGTTCTGCACGTATCGACGGGGGCCGAGTCGCTGTTATTCGACCATCAGGCGGCCACAGCGGCAAAAAGAATTACATCGGAGGTGTGCGTACACCACCTGATATTTACGACCGACGACTATGAAAGGCTGGGCAATAAGATCAAGTGGAACCCGTCGGTCAAGCCAAAAGGCAATCCGGATGTTTTGTTGCAGAGCCTATTAGATAACCATATCGATATGGTCGCCACCGATCATGCGCCACATGGCTGGAGCGAAAAACAAGGCCTCTATGACCAGGTCAAACCGGGTGGGCCGATGATACAGCACTCCCTGCTCATGCTGCTGGAATTTGTTCACGACAATAAGCTCACCCTTCCGCAGGTCGTATCGAAAACCAGCCACCAAGTGGCCGAAGTGTATAAAATAAAAGAGCGGGGTTATATCAGAGAGGGTTATTTTGCAGACCTGGTACTGGTCGATCTGAATAGCCCCTGGAAGATCACCGACGAAAACTTGCGTTACAAGTGTGGCTGGTCTCCACTTAGTGGCAACACGGTAAGAAGCAAGATCAGATCCGTGCTGGTTAATGGACATCTCGTGTTTAGTGAAAACAATATCAGCGAAGAAAAAAAGGGTATGCGGTTAACATTTAGTAAGCTTCGATAAATTTTATCTAATGGATAATAGCAGCTTCGAGATTTTGGTTTCTAATCTGACCAATCCTACCCTTCTGTTTTTTTTATTGGGGATCGTTGCTGCTCTTCTGAGAAGCGATCTTGAAATTCCGGCCACCTCTCTCAAATTCATTTCGCTCTATTTGCTTTTTTCAATTGGGTTCAAAGGCGGACAAGAGTTAGAGCACGGAGGATCGAGCGCAGAGATTTGGTATTCGATCCTCTTTGGTACGGCTATTGCAACGCTGATTCCGATTTATTCTTTTTACCTACTCAAAAATAAGGTCGGCATCAGCAACGCGGGGGCCATTGCAGCCTCATATGGTTCGGTCAGTGCCGTCACCTTTGTATCGGCAGTAAGTTTTTTAGAGATCCAAGGCCAACCCTACGGGGCACATATGATCGCAGTAATGGCGCTGATGGAATTTCCGGCCATCATAATGGGGTTTGTGTTGATCATGAAATACGATAAAGGCCGGGACCGCTCTGTTGATATGGGAACAATTCTAAAGCATGCTATATCCAATGGTAGTGTGTTGATGATAGTGGGTAGCCTGATCATTGGTATTGTTGCCGATTCAAAACAAGCAGAAGGGATCAAGCCGTTTACAACCGATATTTTTAAGGGGTTTCTCGCCATCTTCTTATTAGAAATGGGAATGATTACCGTAAAACGATTCTCGAGTTTTAAAAAGCATGGACTTTATGTGTTTCTGTTTGCGATCCTAATGCCCCTTTTCAATGGATGTGTCGTTGCGTTGCTCAGTCAGTTTATTAGTGATGTGGCCGGAACGCGTTTTATTTTCGCCATCCTGGCCGCCAGCGCCTCTTACATTGCCGTTCCGGCTGCGATGCGTCTAGCGGCGCCCAACTCTGATCCGGGGCTATACATTCCCATGGCACTCGGGGTCACCTTTCCGCTGAACATCACACTTGGCTTTCCGCTATACTACTATTTAGTACAGCTTGGATAAAAGAATAGGTGTTGGATCTCTCTTTACAACACGATCACCGGCAATCCCTTTTCTTTGACCATGGCATTAAACGCCTTGATGCCGCCATCGAGCAGTTGCTCCAGTTGCTGTGTGGCTGATCTCACTTGCTGAGACAGTACGCCATATACATCACGCGCTTGTTGCGGCGGGGCCATATTTCCACTATTGGCCATATCAAATACGCCGCTCAATTTATCATCTAGGCGGATAGGATAGTTAAGCACGTCTTGACCGCTTTTTGCTTTGGTCTGGTGCAGTTGCTCTTCGATCGCAGTCATCGCTTTTACCAAGCTATCGGATAGTGTACTTAGTTCTTTGGGGCAGGTCTTTCCTTGTCGTTGTACAAACTCCTTTAGCTGACTGCGCGCCTGGCGAATATTTTTTATGGCCTTCATGGTTTCATTAAAAGTTCCCTGTACTTGTTGTAAGAAGGCGAACTGTGCTTCGTAGTCACCTTGCGAACAGCGATAGTTCGGGTCGGCCAGCAGTTGTAGGGCAACCCGAACAGAATCATTATCGATTCGTACTGTTGCTTGGTACGATCCGGGGGGTGCGGTAATGGTGCCGGGTACCCCATTCCACAAGATGAGATCCTCTACTTTCTCTGCGCCCGGGTATTGCAGGTCCCAGATAAAACGATTGTGTCCCTTGGTCAGCGTTAGAGGATTTGTTTTTGACTCGGTACTAAACCGGGCGATCTCTTTTCCGGTGGCATCAAGTATCGCAACCGATCCTTTGCTAGAATCCGTAACACCGTTGCTGTAAAAATTAATAACCGCTCCCTTGGGCGGATTAGCTGCCGCTGTTGCCGGCAACGAAACCGCTCCACCCCAGCGACTTTGCGAAGGGGCAACGCGATAGGAGACGGTGGGTTGATAAACGTGTAATTTTTTTGTAGTGATACTGTTGTCTATTTGCTGCACCATCGAAAGGTCATCGATGATCCAAACAGATCGTCCCTGTGTGGCTACCACCAGATCATTATTCTTAATGGTCAGATCGGTAATGGGTGTTACAGGAAGGTTTTGTTGAAAGCGCTGCCAACTGCTTCCATCATCATAGCTAATGTACATGCCAAACTCGGTGCCGGCATACAACAATCCTTTTCTTTTTTGGTCAGCGCGCGCCACCCGGGTAAAATGCATTTTGTCGATACCGGCGGTAATGAGCTTCCAGTTCTTGCCATAATCCTCTGTCTTGTATATATAGGGGGTGTAGTCGT
>DNMB01000027.1:0-831 GCA_003489485.1 Chitinophagaceae bacterium
CTTGCTGATCGAGCGCCGTAAATTCGCTGATGTCCGCTCCGGCCACAAAGGCTTTTGTTCCTGCTCCTGTAATGATCACGCCTTTGATTTGCTGATCGGCATCAACCGTGTCAAGTACTTTTTCAAGTTCTTCGAATACCGTCCGGTTAAGAGCATTCATTTTGTCGGGCCGGTTAATGGTTACCGTAAGAATGCCTTGTTGCAGTGAAACAAGCAGCGTGGAGAGCGTAGGTAGGTTGGTTAATTGCATGCGCTAATACTTATCGTCTGTGGGTTGCCACCCATTGTTTAATATACTCGGCAATTTCTGCGGTGGGTGTACCCGGGTGAAAGATCTGTCCCACACCCAATGCCTGCAAGCCGGCAATGTCTTCTTCGGGAATAATGCCTCCGCCTGTCAGCAGTACATCATCGATCCCTTTTTCTTTCATCAGCTGAATGATCTTTGGAAAGACCGTGTTATGTGCGCCCGATAAGATCGAGACACCAATGGCATCAACATCCTCTTGTAAGGCAGTAGCAACGACCATGTCGGGGGTTTGTCTCAGACCGGTGTAGATCACTTCCATGCCCGCATCGCGAAGAGCGGTAGCAATAACTTTAGCACCTCGGTCGTGCCCATCGAGTCCTACTTTGGCAACCAGTATGCGTACAGGTCTTTGGGTGGCTTGCATCTTGCGTGCAAAATTAAGCCATTTCAGGGCAACAGGGTCAGTGCATGCGCAATGCGTTGTGCGGTAGTAGCAGGGCCCAGTACGGAGGCAATATCAAAGACTCCGGGGCCAAACTTGCCGCCTACGAGCATAATGCGAAAGGGGAGCAGCAGTTCGC
>DNMB01000027.1:1229-3757 GCA_003489485.1 Chitinophagaceae bacterium
CCACCGAATTGCTTCGGTATTGATCGGCCAGCCACTCAAAGAATGATCTTTTATCGGCGCTCCACTTAGCGGACACTGCCGCCGTATCGATGGTGGTCGGATCGCAAAAAAAGAAACTCGCTTGTTCTTTGCAATCGGTAAGAAGTGTGCAGCGATCTTTTACCAGCTCGATGACACGCATCAGTTTTTCTCTTTCGGCAAGTGCGGGTGGACCGGCAAAAAGAATTTTTTCGAACGCAGGAAGCAATCGATCGGTACTGCTTCGCTTGATCCACTCATGATTGAACCATTTGGCTTTTTCATAGTCGAAGCGCGCACCGGCACTGTGTATTCTCTCGATCGAAAAAGAATCGATCAGTTCTTGTAAGGTAAAGATCTCTTTTTCGCTGCCATCGTTCCAGCCAAGCAGTGCGAGTAGATTGATGAATGCCTCGGGCAAAAATCCTTTTTCTTTGAATCCTTCGGTGGTCTCTCCGCTAACTGGATCGGTCCAGTTCATGGCAAAGACCGGAAAACCATACTTGGCGCCGTCTCTTTTGCTGAGCTTTCCGTTGGGACCCAGTATCAGGGGTAAATGCGCCCACTGTGGCATATGCTCCAGACCAAATAAATATTTCCAAAGTAAAATATGCACCGGTGCAGAAGGAAGCCACTCCTCTCCCCTAAAGGCATGGCTAATTTGCATAAGGTAGTCATCTACCACTACGGCCAGGTGATAGGTCGGCATGCCATCAGCTTTCAGTAGCACTTTGTCGTCGACGGTAGCCGTATCGAAGCTGACCTCTCCTCTGATCAGGTCTGTAAAGCGGAGCGTCTCTTGCTCAGGCATCTTGATGCGAACCACATAGGGAGTGCCGTCATCGAGAAGTTTTTTGGTGGCCGTCTCTCCAAGTGAGAGCGAGTTGCGAAGCTGCATGCGCACTTGTCTGTCATATTGGGGAGAAGGATTGGAAGGGGTGGCGAACTGCACCCGCATTTTCTCTAACTCCTCGGGGGTATCAAAGGCATAATAAGCCAGTCCCTTTTCGATCAGCTCGTCGGCATATTTTTTATAGAGTGATTTTCGTTCGCTTTGCCGATAGGGACCAAAGGTACCTCCGTGCTGAACACTCTCATCGGGTTCAAGTCCACACCAACGAAGACAATCAAAAAGGTACTGCTCGGCACCGGGCACAAAACGCCGCTGATCGGTATCTTCTATTCGTACAATAAAAGAGCCGTTATGTTTTTTTGCAAAAAGATAGTTGAACAGCACGGTCCTGACGCCGCCAAGGTGAAGCCCACCCGTGGGACTGGGGGCAAATCGTACCCTTACCTTTTTTTCCATAGCGGCAAAGATAAACCAACCGGCCCCAACCACTCAGGTCTTTTGTGCGGCTATCTTTGTGGGGCATGCGATCTTATTTTTATCAAACTCCTGCTTGGCTAAGGCGGTGTTATCCGAATCGGATCTGGCGCATCGATACCCAAGAACCGGTCTTGTACCTGACCTTCGATGATGGTCCGCATGCTACCGCCACGCCTTTTGTGCTGGATACCCTGGCTCGGTATGGTTGCAAGGCTACTTTTTTTTGTATTGGAAAAAATGTACTTGATCACCCTGCGCTCTATCAACGCATTCTGAGCGAAGGGCATCAGGTGGGCAATCATACCCATCGTCATCTCAATGGTTTTAAAACCTCCGTTCATCAATACCTGTCCGATGCCAAGCAGGCAGCTGGCTGTATCGCAAGTAATTTGTTTCGTCCGCCCTATGGAAAAATGACCTCGGCACAAGCCAGGGCCGTTACCGCTGCATTTGGGGGCGAGGGCCGAATCGTTATGTGGGATCTGCTCAGTGGTGATTTTGATACGCGACTGAGCGGGCAAGATTGTTTTGCCATTTGCCAAAAAAGAATAAGACCAGGCTCCATTATCGTGATGCACGACAGTGAGAAAGCCTGGCCTCGTTTATCGGTTGCGTTACCGCTGTTGATCGAGCATGCCCTTGCGGCCGGATATACGTTTAAAAAGATTGACTAATCCGAGATTACGGTAGGGTAATATTATAAGATGCCACATTGATGACGTTGGACTGCTTTTTTTACGGACTTTTGCCATGCTACTCTTATGTTGCTTATTGACACACATACACATCTGTATTTAAAGGAGTTTGATGATGATCGGGCGTCCATGCTCAGTGCTGCTGCGCAGGCTGGGGTAGGGCAACTATTATTGCCTGCCATCGATGCAGAAACACATGATGCCATGATAGCAATGGAGCAGCAGTATACGCAGTGTAAGGCCATGATGGGGGTGCATCCCTGTTCGGTAAAGGCCGACTATCAAAGAGAGCTCAACATTGCAAAAGATTGGTTTAGCAAACGAGACTTTGTGGCAGTAGGAGAGATCGGCTTGGATTTTTATTGGGATAAGACCTTTATCGAAGAGCAGTATGCCGCATTTAGGATACAGATCGAGTGGGCGATAGAAAAAAAACTTCCTATCGTAATTCACTCTCGCAATGCTTGTTTGGAATGCGTGCAGGT
>DNMB01000027.1:4133-4471 GCA_003489485.1 Chitinophagaceae bacterium
GGCAGCCTCGAAGAAGCTCGCGAGATCATCAAGTTGGGATTTTATCTGGGAATTGGCGGGGTGCTGACCTATAAGAACGCAGGTGTGGCACAAGTAGTGGCGCAATTGCCGCTTGAGCATATCGTTCTCGAAACAGATGCCCCCTATCTAACACCCGTGCCCTATCGCGGTAAGCGAAACGAATCGGCTTATCTGCGTTTAATAGCCGAGAAGCTGGCCGAGCTAAAAAACGAATCTCTGGAGCAGGTGGCACAGATCACCACAGCCAATGCGCGTGTTCTTTTTGCACTTTGATCACTTGTTTTTTCTTGTTCTTTTTGGTTGTGCAACACTGGTCT
>DNMB01000095.1:0-4839 GCA_003489485.1 Chitinophagaceae bacterium
CGCCTTATTTGACCGCCATTCGCGAAGTGGTGCAAGGTATTCCGGGTGTTAGCGTAGAGGTAGATCAAGAGACCAGTGGTCCGCCCACCGATCCTCCTGTCAATATCGAAATCGTAGGCGACGATTTTGAACAGCTGGCGCAGGTGTCGACAAGACTACTGCAATATATCGATCAAAATAAAGTAGAAGGCATCTCTAGCTTAAAGGCCGATGTGGATCTTAGTAATCCTGAGATCACCATTACTGTTGACCGCCAACGGTCCACGATGGAAGGGGTCAGCACCGCACAGATCGGGATGGCTCTTCGCACCGCGCAATTCGGAAAAGAGGTCAGCAAGATCAAAGATGGCGAGGACGAATACAAGATACAACTGCGTTATGCTCCGGAAAGTCGCGGCAACGTAGAGGACCTGCTCAATATGCGGATCGTCTTTATGGACATGAACACGATGCAGATCAAATCGGTTCCGCTCGGCGCCATGGCCACTGTAACGTATTCCAATACCGCTGGGGGTATCAAGCGTAAGAACGTGCGTCGTACCATTCAGTTACAAAGCAGTGTTACCGATCCAACACAGGTCACGCGCATCAATGCCGAACTGGCCGAGAAGATCGAATCGTTCAGACAAAAAAATTCACTGCCAGAGAATGTGGTGATCCGCCAAAGCGGACAAAGTGAACAAGAGCGAGAGACCCAATCTTTTTTGGGTACTGCGTTGCTGATGGCCATCGGTATCATCTTTTTGATCTTGGTACTTCAGTTCAACAGTATGAGCAAACCCTTTATCGTCATTACCGAGATCTTCTTCTCTGTGATCGGAGTTTTCTTAGGGTATGCCTTAAGCGGCATTACGCTTGCTTCCATTATGGTGGGCGTGGGTATCGTGGGGCTGGCCGGTATCGTTATCAAGAATGGTATCTTATTGATCGAATTTACCGATGAGCTGCGCAGCAGAGGATATCGTACCCGCGAGGCCGCCATTCAGGCCGGAAAGATCCGTATCATACCGGTATTACTTACCGCTGTGGCTACCATATTGGGCCTATTGCCATTGGCCGTTGGTTTCAACATTGATTTTGCCGGCTTGTTTCAGCAGGGTCGGCCTAATATCTTTTTTGGAGGAGACAGTGTGGTGTTTTGGGGTCCACTTAGCTGGACCATCATCTTTGGTTTGATCTTTTCGTTCTTTTTGACCCTGTTGCTCGTGCCCGGTATGTATCTTATTGCCGAGCGGTTGCGCAGACCCATGGAAAAGTTCTACGGCACCCGCTACATTGCCCTGTTAGGATTTACGGGTCCGTTCTTCTTCATTTTCGTGGGGTTGATGTTGCTTGTCAGAAAGTGGCAAGGCCGCCCGGTGTGGATGGGCCAGTCGAACCAAAAGAACGCTTAAATTCGCATACAATAAGCCGCGTGCACGCAGATGACCAGAAAACAAGAGATATTACAAGATGTGGTGATCAAGTTCGCCGGAGACAGCGGCGATGGCATGCAGTTGACCGGAAGCCAGTTTACCACCAACTCGGCCTTGTTGGGATTGGACCTTGCGACCTTTCCTGATTTTCCGGCCGAGATCAGAGCCCCGCAGGGCACCTTACCCGGTGTGAGCGGATTTCAGTTGCGATTTTCTTCCGATCGTGTCTTTACACCCGGTGATATTTGCGATGTGCTCGTGGCCATGAATGCGGCTGCCTTAAAAGTAAATCTAAAGGCCCTCAAGAAAGGGGGTAAGATCATTGCCAACACCGATGGCTTCGATGCCAAGAATCTGCGGTTGGCCAATTATCCCGATGGGGTCAATCCACTCGATGACGGATCACTTTCCAACTACGAGTTGATTCGAATGGACGTGACCAAGATGACGCGCGAATCACTTAAGGATGCTCCCCTGGGGATGAAAGAAAAGGATCGGGCCAAGAATATGTTCGTGTTGGGCTTTCTGTACTGGATGTACGGACGGGACATGAACAATACCCTCAATTTCTTGAAAGAAAAATTTTCTAAGAAGCCCGATATTCTCGACAGTAACATCAAGGTCTTACAAGCCGGTTACAATTACGGTGATACCACTGAGACCTTTCATACTACATACAGTGTAGAGCGGGCAAAGATGGAACCGGGGTCGTACCGCTCCATTATGGGCAATCAATCTTTGTCGCTCGGATTGATCGCAGCCTCGCAGCAAAGCGGTCTTCCGTTGTTCTTGGGTTCCTATCCAATTACCCCTGCTTCCGATATCTTACATGACCTTTCGAAGTACAAGAATTTTGGGGTCAGGACCTTTCAGGCCGAAGATGAGATCGCTGCCATTACTTCTGCCATTGGTGCTTCTTATGGCGGATCACTGGGCGTAACCACCTCGAGCGGACCGGGTATTGCCTTAAAGGGAGAAGCGATGGGGCTGGCAGTAATGCTGGAGATCCCGCTGCTGATCATCAATATTCAAAGAGGGGGTCCCTCTACCGGACTTCCTACCAAGACCGAACAAAGCGATCTGATGCAGGCCTACTATGGACGCAACGGAGAATGCCCTATGCCTGTCGTGTCGGCTTCTACTCCGGCCGATTGCTTCAGTGCGGTCTATGAGGCTGTTCGCATTGCCGTACAGCATATGACACCGGTCATGTTCTTAAGCGATGGTTACATTGCCAATGGGGCCGAGCCTTGGCGCTATCCGCAAACAAAGGACCTTCCTGCCATCAAGGTTCAATTCAAGACAGCACTTGCCGAAGGCGAAGAAAAATATCTTCCTTATCAGCGTGATGAGAAGTTAACGCGTCCGTGGGCCGTGCCGGGTACGGCTGGTCTTGAGCACCGCATTGGTGGTCTCGAAAAGCAAAATATTACCGGTAACGTAAATTATGAGCCCGAGAATCACCAGTTGATGGTGAACATTCGGCAAGAAAAAGTAGATCGTATCGCAGACTATATTCCCGAGCAGCAACTCGATAGCGGTCCGAGCTCCGGAAAAATATTGGTACTGGGATGGGGCTCTACCTACGGGGCCATCAAATCGGCCGTAGCTGTGTTGCAACAGCAAGGTCATGCCGTGAGCCATGCGCATCTTCGCTACATTAGACCCTTTCCCAAAAACCTCGGTAGTATCCTTCGCAATTTTGAGCAAGTGCTCATTCCCGAGATCAATAATGGTCAGCTAATCAAGATCATTCGCGATGTGTACCTGGTCGATGCTAAGGGGTATAATAAAGTAATGGGAGTTCCCATTACCAAGACCGAGTTGGTGCAGCAGTTGCAAACCATGCTCTAAAAATCAGCTTGCTTTCTTACTCTTTTTTCTGGCGGGCATAGTGCCGGCAAAGCGATTGCAGTCCGCAATTTTCGCAGCGGGGGCTACGGGCCACACAGGTATAGCGTCCGTGCAAGATGAGCCAGTGATGCGCTTTATGTATAAGCGACTCCGGAAAATATTTTATGAGCCATTTTTCTACCGCTAATGGCGTTGAGGCGCTGGCAGGTACCAGCCCTAGTCGATGGCTTACTCTAAACACATGCGTGTCTACTGCCATATTCGGCTGGCGATCGATCACCGAGGTAATAACATTGGCTGTTTTTCTTCCTACCCCCGGTAGTTGTACCAATTCCTCTACCGTCATCGGTATGGATCCTCCAAAATCATCGATCACTTTATTGGCCAGCGCGACCAGGTGTTTGGCCTTATTGTTAGGGTAAGAAATGCTTTTGATAAGGGTAAAGACCTCTTCGGGGGTTGCCTTTGCGAGCGAAGGAATATCGGGGTAGGCAGCAAACAAGCTGGGAGTGGTCTGGTTGACTCGTTTGTCGGTACACTGCGCCGACAAAACTACGGCTACCAATAACTGATAGGGATCGTCGTAAAGTAACTCCGTTTCAGCTGCGGGAGCGTGTTCCAAAAAATAATCGGTTACCCTTTTGTACTTTTCGTTGCGGGTCATGTCCGCAAGATAATGCGCCGTTAGCGAACTGTTTCGGTCAGTCTTTCGGCGGCCTTGTGCATGATGGTCAAGATCACTTCGGTGCGGGGCGACTCGGTAAGTCGGTTCAGGCGGTCTTTGGCGGCTTTTAGAACCGCCAGTTTTTCGCGTAGGGTCCAGTCTTTTTCGAGTTGAGCCTCTACCTGTAGCCGGGTGTCGGCATCCATGTCGTTGTAGAGATAAAGTAAGAGATCTTCAGGTGTAAAATTGCTCATGGAGGCGAATTTTGTCGCTGCTAAAAAAGGCAGTTACCCCTTAAAAACGCAAAAGGGGCAAGCTTATTGTACGGGGCCAAAAAAATCAGCGGCTGCCGGGGGTTGGCTTAGGGGCGATCAAGAAAAGGTCCTCGTTTTCGCGCTTCATCAGGTACTTTTCTCGGGCGTATTTTTCGATCGTGGCCGGGTTGTTCTTAAGTAATTCCAACTCTTTTTTTTCGGCCTCGATCTGGGTAGAGTAGTGGGTCTTAGTTTGTTGCAACTCACGAAGTTCGCGCTTGCGATCGAGTTGAGTGAACAGGTCATTCTTATCTAAAAAAACGATCACCACCAAAAAGGCGGCCAGGCTAATGGCATACTTACTTTTGACCCAAGAGGGGATCGTATTCATTACCTGTTGCATGCTGTAGACAAATTTAAAGAGAGGTCCGCGTAGCTCAGTTTATTTTTTCCCGAATTTGATCTTGCCTTTGGGATAAATGGCCGAGCTGCCGAGTTGCTCCTCAATTCTGATCAGCTGGTTGTACTTAGCCATACGGTCGGTACGCGAGGCACTACCGGTCTTGATCTGGCCGCAGTTCAGGGCAACCGCCAGGTCGGCGATCGTGCTGTCTTCGGTCTCGCCGCTGCGATGACTCATGATGGTATTGTA
>DNMB01000095.1:5227-6721 GCA_003489485.1 Chitinophagaceae bacterium
TTTACCAGCAATCCGTTGCCGATCTGCTTATCGATACCTTGCTGCAAACGGGTCACATTGGTCACGAACAGATCATCGCCCACCAACTGGCAGCGATCTCCCACGGCCTCGGTCAGCATCTTCCATCCGTTCCAGTCATCTTCGGCCATACCGTCTTCGATGCTGCAGATCGGATATTTTTTGACCCATCCCTCCCAGTACTTGGCCAGTTGTTCACTGCTCATTTCTTTGCCGCTGCTCTTATGAAAGACATATTTCTTTTTCTTGCTGTTCCACAGTTCGCTATTGGCCGCATCCATGGCGATCATGATCTGCGAACCCGTCTTGTATCCTGCAGCATCGATCGATGTGAGTACCATTTCGATGGCTTCTTCATTGCTTTGAATGTTGGGGGCAAATCCACCTTCGTCTCCTACGTTGGTGCTGTATCCTTTTTTCTTGAGAACGTTTTTGAGCGCATGAAAGATCTCTACGCCCCAGCGAAGTCCCTCGCTGAAATTGGGAGCGCCAACCGGCATCACCATAAATTCTTGAAAGTCGATCTTGTTATCGGCATGAGCCCCGCCATTCAGAATGTTCATCATGGGAATGGGCAAGATCTTGGCATTGGTGCCGCCAATGTAGCGAAACAATGGAAGGGCCGCCTCTTCGGCAGCGGCCTTGGCTGCAGCCATGCTCACCGCAAGAATTGCGTTGGCTCCCAACTTCGATTTATTGGGGGTGCCATCGAGCTGTATCATCATCTCGTCAATGCCCGTTTGGTCGGCCACATCGTAGCCCAGCAGCATCGGGGCAATCTTTCTATTGACGTTGTCTACGGCTTGCAATACGCCTTTGCCGAGATATTTTTTCTTATCGCCATCGCGCAGTTCCACGGCTTCGTGAATGCCTGTGCTGGCCCCACTGGGAACGGCAGCTCTTCCTACGGCACCTTCTTCGGTTATAACGTCAACTTCTACGGTGGGATTTCCTCTCGAATCAAGGATCTGGCGGGCAAATACTTCGGCAATGTAGCTCATGGGTTCAGTAATTAGTAGTTATTTGAAATCAGGCAGGGGTCAGGTATCTGAAGATCTCTTCCAGACTCATTCCCTGGCGCGGCAAAGATACTTTTTTGTGCAGTTCGCTCAGCAAACTATCGGCCACTATCTGGCCTTTATGGATAATGATGACTCGGTTGCAGATGGCCTCGGCCTCTTGTAAAATATGAGTCGAAAATAAAATGGTCTTGTTTACGCCTGTCGTTTTGATCAGCTCCCTGATCTCGATCAGCTGGTTGGGATCAAGACCCGATGTGGGCTCATCCAATATCAATACTTCGGGGTCATGCAATAAGGCGGCGGCCAGACCCACGCGCTGTTTGTATCCCTTCGAAAGTTCAGCGATCCGTTTATGTGACTCAGCCAACAGACCGGTTCGCTCAATGGCGTTTTGCACCGCGTCTTTTGCAGCGGGTACATGTTGCAGCTCGGCCATAAAAAGCAGGTACTCCCG
>DNMB01000135.1:0-3016 GCA_003489485.1 Chitinophagaceae bacterium
CTGTTAAGTAATGAGCTGATGTCTTCGCCGGCCTTTCCGATAATGGCCAGCAGGTCATTGACCTGAAGTTTGGCCCCTTTATCGGCACCTATGTGTAACAAGACACCGTCTTTGTAGCTTTCGAGCTCCATGGTAGCCTTGTCGGTCTCTACTTCTGCGAGCAGGTCTCCTTTTTTTACCGTGTCGCCTACCTTTTTATGCCAGGCAGCGATCACACCCTCCGTCATGGTATCACTCAATCGGGGCATTAAGATCACTTCAGCCATTCGCCGTTCAATTTAAGGCTCGAAATTAAGGAAAATGCGCTATCAGTAGTCCAGCTCAAGCCGCAGGCGTTCCTTTAGCTCCTGTACCAGCGGATATTGTTTAACGAATTCCTGAAACTGCTCTTTGCTGCTCAGCATTCCTTCGACAGGAGTGGTAGTACCGATGGGTTCTTGCACCAATACGGTAAACTGCAATCCACGGATCTGCAGTTGCTGCTGCAAAAACTCAAATAGAGCATTTCGTTCTTGCTCAATGAACTTTTGCTCGATGTTATTGGATGTTACCACCTCAAAACTGGTGGCATCACTGATGCGTAGCTGGGCCAATCCAAAAGGTTGGGCCGCAGGATTGCGGTCTGCACGCAGTTTGTCGGTGTATTGCCCCCAGGCATTGGTCAGCGCCTCGCTCTCGAGGATATTTTCTGTGGCTTTGCCTTTATCGCTTCCGCTTCCTTTGAATTGCTGTCTGATCTTATCGAGTGCACTCAGGCGAGGTGTTTCAATGGTCAATCGGGCACCGGGCGAAGAGGCGGGTGTATCGGTGGTGTTAGTAACCGGCGAAGGAGGTGGTGTAGCCGGTTTGCTGCGGGGGGCAGTAGCGGAGGCCGCTGGTTTTTTGCCAGGGCCCGAGCCGGTATACAAGCGTATAGGAGCGGTTCTGAATCCCAGCGGCGCGTCAGCTATTTTTTTTTTGACCACCAAACCGGAATCGTCGGTGCTGATCGAAAGCGCCTGTTGCAAATAAGCGAGTTTGATCAGGGCCATTTCTACATGCAGTCGTTTGTTGCGTGCGGTGCGGTAATTGAGCTCGGCTTCGCTCAGAATATTCAGGGCGCTCACCAGGTAAGCGGCACTGGTGGTGGTTGCGTTTTGTTCGTATTGCAGTTTGAATGTCTCTACCGTATCGAGCAAGACCGCGGCCTGCCGGTCTTTGCATACCAATAGATTTCTGAAGAATTCGGCCAGCCCGTTCAATACCAGATCGCCTTCGAATCCCTTTCTGTTTATTTCATCGTAGAGTACGATCATGCCGCTCAGGTCTTGCTGCTGCATCATGGCCAGCAACTTAAAATAATAATCGGCATCCAGTATGTTAAGGTGCTCAATGGTGGTAGTGTAAAGCAAATTGCCATTGGTAAAACTTACGATCTTATCGAGCATGCTCAGCGCATCCCTTAGACAGCCTTCGCTTTTTTGGGCGATCAGTTGCAGTGCGGGCCTTTCGGCATTTACCTTTTCTTGCTGGCAGATCTTTTCTAGATGAGCCACGGTATCTTCTGTGGTAATGCGTTTGAAATCGAAGATCTGGCAGCGACTTAAAATGGTCGGAAGGATCTTGTGCTTTTCTGTGGTGGCCAAAATAAATATGGCATAAGGAGGTGGCTCCTCGAGTGTCTTAAGAAATGCATTGAAAGCTTGTGGAGAGAGCATGTGAACCTCGTCGATCACATACACTTTGTAGCGACCGGCCTGTGGAGCAAATCGTACCTGTTCGGTCAATTGTCGAATATCATCCACCGAATTGTTCGAGGCGGCATCTAGCTCAAAGTAATTCATCGAGGCCCCTTCGTTGAACGATGCACAACTATTGCACTTGTTGCAAGCTTCGCCTTGGGCGGTGGGCTTTTCGCAGTTGATGGTCTTGGCCAAAATACGTGCGCAGGTGGTCTTGCCTACACCCCGGGGTCCGCAAAACAAAAAGGCATGGGCCAACTGTTGGTTGCGAATGGCATTCTTAAGGGTGGTGGTAATATGGTCTTGCCCCAGTACGCTGTCGAACTGTTGAGGTCTGTACTTACGGGCCGAAACGATGAACCTGTCCATGACTGCAAGATAATGAACGGCGCAACAAACGCGGGTCGTGCCATCGGGTTGTGAATAAGTAAAAGTCTATAAAACAGGATGTCTCTCGGCCGGGCGGCTGCGGTCGAACGAGTAGCGCCAGGTAATGAGCTTGCGGGTGGGATAGGCATCACCAATACCCTGTGCCACATTGAGCATTTTGGGGTTAAAGTCACCGATCCATTGCAGTTCGTAGTAGTTGTAGCGGCCAATGGCCTGGATCACGAATTTGGCCTCGTTGATCATATAGGCATCGACCCCTTTGCCCTGAAATTCCGGGATCACTCCAAAGATGATACCGGTAAATCGTTTGTTGGGCCGGGTGTGTTTGATGAACAAAAATTTCAGCTTGTGCCACCAGTCGAATTTTCCATCGAGGTATTTGAACCATTGGTTCAGGTCAGGGATGTTGACAAAAAATCCGATCGGTTCTTGCTGGTAATAGACGAACCAAACGATCTTTTCGTCCATGACCGGCTTCATTCTCTTGAAAAGAGCGATAGCTACCTCCTCTCTCATCTCTTTGAGCCCGCCGTGGCCGGCCCAGGCCTTGTTGTAGATGTAGGTAAAGTCTTGCGCGAATTTTTCGAGCTGGTTTTTTTTAATACAGACCGCTCTGTACGCCGGATCTTTTTTGATGAGTGCGTGCCGCTCGATCAATTTTTGGCTGATCTCTTTGGTGGGATCCAGTCCAAAGCAGATCTGGTCAAAGAAGGGGTTGAACCCATAGCCTTCAAAAAGTTGTCTATAATAAGGCTTGTTGTAGTTCATGCAATACAGCGGGGGCTGAAAGCCTTCTACAATGAGCCCCCACCAGCGGTCTCGTTCTCCAAAATTGATGGGGCCATCCATTCCCTCCATGCCCCGGGCCTGTAGCCAGGCTTTGGCCGTATCAAAAAGCAGGTTGG
>DNMB01000135.1:3413-4758 GCA_003489485.1 Chitinophagaceae bacterium
TTGGTGCGGTAGCGGCTGTTGACAAAGGCGGCGATCCTCCCAATTTTTTGACCCTTTTCGTCTAGCAATATCCAGCGAATGGCCTCCCCAAAGCGAAAGGCCTTATTTTTTTTAGGATCAAAGACCTCCTCTACATCCTTATCTAGGGGGCGTATATAATTGGGATCACCGGCATAGAGTCGGACATTGACCTCCAAAAAAGCAGCGCGAAGCCGAGGGGTATTTACTTCTATAACCTGCACATCGACAAAGGTAGCGAACCGGGGGCCCGAAACCCGATTTAGGGCTTTTGCAAACCAGGATTTTTCTTTTCGATTTTTCGTGCCCCGCCCTTACCTTTGCGGCCAGAAAAATACGGGTCTGCGGCCCGTTTCTTTAAACTCTTTAGACATGGCAAATACCGGTAAAGTAAAACAGGTCATCGGCGCGGTTATCGACGTGCAATTCGATGGCAAACTTCCTGAGATCTACAACGCACTCGAACTGAAAAAAGAGAACGGCGATACGCTCGTACTCGAGGTGCAACAGCACCTGGGTGAAGACAGTGTTCGCACGATTGCCATGGACGGAACCGAAGGTTTGGTGCGTGGTATGTCTGTGGTCGATACAGGCAAGGCGATCGCCATGCCAACCGGCGAAGGCATCAAAGGAAGATTGTTCAATGTTACCGGAGATCCCATCGATGGATTGCCTGCCGTCAGCAAGGCCAATGGCCGTCCTATTCACAGCCAGCCTCCTGCATTTGAGAACTTGAGCACCGCCTCTGAAGTGCTCTACACCGGTATTAAGGTGATCGACCTGATCGAGCCTTACGCAAAGGGCGGTAAGATCGGATTGTTCGGTGGAGCAGGGGTAGGTAAGACCGTATTGATCCAAGAGCTGATCAACAATATCGCCAAGGCCTATTCAGGTCTCTCTGTATTTGCCGGAGTAGGAGAGCGTACCCGCGAGGGAAATGACCTGATGCGCGAGATGATCGAGGCCGGCATCATGAAATACGGAGATGATTTTAAGCATAGCATGGAAGAAGGTGGATGGGATCTGAGCAAAGTGAACATGAATGAGCTGGCCGACTCTAAGGCCACATTCGTATTCGGACAGATGAACGAGCCTCCCGGAGCCCGTGCCCGTGTGGCCTTGTCAGGTCTTACGATCGCTGAGTACTATCGCGACGGAGATGGCCAGGGCAAAGGAAAAGACATTCTGTTCTTCGTCGATAATATCTTCCGTTTTACCCAAGCCGGCTCTGAGGTATCTGCCTTGTTAGGTCGTATGCCATCTGCGGTGGGTTACCAGCCTACTCTTGCCACTGAGATGGGTATCATGCAAGAGCGTATTACTTCTA
>DNMB01000183.1 GCA_003489485.1 Chitinophagaceae bacterium
TAGAAACAAGCTTGGCTGCACTGGACTAGTATATCCGTACGGGCACTCCTTTACTGCGCTGTGTAGAAGTGACTACCACCAGATAATAAATGCCAACGCAAAGATCACCTGCACCGATCCGGTAAACGTGAGAGGAGGCTGCTTGGATGCTATGGGTAGACAAATCACTTTTTCGAACAAGTTGCCCTCTTGCATTATAGAGTAATAATTGTCTGCAAACGATATTGCTTGCCATGCTCACCTGTACTTCTTTATTTTGGGGATCGTAGTAAAGCTGATGAGTGTTTGAGGCAGCTGGCCTACCGTCAATAGAAACCGTCGTGATAGCGCTAAATGAGAAAGCACCATCGAGATCGATCTGCTTGATCCGATAAAAAAGGTTCCGATTAAACGTAGTGGCAGAAACAGTGGTATCGAGAAATACATAGCTATTCTTTTGCAGCTCACTCTGCGTTATGGCCGAAGCATTGACAGTTGCAACAGGCTCAAACAAGAACCCGTCTTTCGACCTTTCTACTTTAAATTCTTTGTTGTTTACTTCATTCATGGTCGCCCAGTGTAAGTAGACACCTCGCTGCGTGGGCTGTGAGCGCACATATAGCCAACGAACAGGTAGCGTGATCGCCTCCACTTGATATTGAATAGTGAGATCATCGATACGCCAGTTGGCAATGTTAATGGCAGCCGTGCCGGTTCCTTCATATCCATAAATACGCAGCTCGATCGGCTGTGCGGATTGTAATGACAACGCAGGGCTTTGCTGCCAAGACCAGGTACTGTTGGGCTGTAGCACAGCAGCATGATAAGGACTCGCAAATTGATTGGTGCTGGCATAAAGGCCCCAGCGGGCCGGACCCGAAGCCGTAGAGCGAGATCCAAATGCCACCGAAAGCACTCTAACCCGAAAGCCCGAAACGGGGGTAATCGTTACGCCTATATAAGCTGAACCCGGTTGACCGACAGTAAAGGCACCGGTACGCGCCGCAACCCCTGCATTATTTGCACCCGAGGCACCTGGATATAGTTGTGATGCAGAAAAAACAGAGTAAAAAGAAGTGCTACCAAAATTGTTTCCTTGCA
Organism: Chitinophagaceae bacterium; assembly: GCA_003489485.1. Lineage (GTDB taxonomy): Bacteria > Bacteroidota > Bacteroidia > Chitinophagales > Chitinophagaceae > JJ008. The sequence continues at coordinate 1,081 of DNMB01000183.1, forward strand.
CCAGCGATGAAACCTGAAGCTGCGACACCATCCCTTCGGGTGCGGGTTGCTGCATGTCCCAATACAAACTTTGTTGCCCCCATAAAAAAAATGAAGAGCCGGCCATGCAGCACCAAGTACACAAAAAAAACAACATGCGCATACCGATAAAAGTAGCAGGTGAGACACCTTACCGGCAAGTCGAAAGAAAGCGGATCAGGAAGTTTTTTTAGGAAGCAATGCGGCGATCAGCATCAGGATACTGGCAATGGCCAGCAGATATAATCCGTACAATCGCTGCGGGCACTCCCCTCCCCTACAAAGTGAGAGGATCAAAAAATTTCGGATAGTCCAGGCGAGATTAAAGGCCACCACCAGCAAATTGGCGCGCTTGGCCCAAACCGCCGGTACCAGGGTAAAGAGTAAATAGAAAAATCCAAGCAGCAAATGTAGATAGCCCGGCTTGCCATAGCGGGTGCCACTGGCATCAATACCGGAAATGACCAATTGCTTAGAGGGAATCAGCACCCAAGGCATGGTACATGCCAGTGCCAGTAAGAGTACCGAGCCAACACCTATCCACGTGGAGTATCGCATAGACAAATCAATTGCGCGAGCAAGTTAATCAATTTTACCAGGGAGGACGCGACGCCTTGACGAAAAATAATAGATCGGCATTCCCGCCAACACAATAAGCAATGCCAACAGCGAATTGATAACAGGCTGTTTTCCCTCTGCAAAAAGGGTAATGTCCTTGTAAATGGTCGCTATCAGATAGATCACGGAGAATAAAATAAACAACAAAGTAATGTAGGGATGACCGGCAATCTTATAGGGCCGTTGCCTATTGGGCTCTTTGTATCGCCAATAAAAGATACCAACGGCACCAAGGGCATATACCAGCCAGGTAATAAAGACGTACATGTCGGCCAGCAGATCGAAAGAGCCGCTAAAAATGAGAATCGATGTCCACGATCCATGCATCAGCAATGCATTTTTGGGAGTGCCGGCCGTTGGTTCGAGCTGTCCGAACCAACTTGAGAGTACCCCATCTCTACCCATCGCATAGGTAACGCGGGCTGTGGCCATCACATTTGCATTGATCGCACCCAGCGTACAACAGACGATCATTGCACCGGCCAAGAGAGCGAATCCATCGCCTTGCGCCACCCGCATGGCATCAGCTGCGACCAGATCGGACTTGGCCATTATCTCTACGGGCAAAACATAGAGATAAGAAAAATTGATGATGAGATAAATGAACATACAAATGGCGACGCCCATCAAAAGGCTGCGTGGAATATTTCGTTGTGGCTCTTTGATCTCTCCTGCCATCGATACAATGTTGATCCATCCGTCATAGGCGAAGAAAGCCCCCGTAAAGGCAGCCACCACACCGCCCATCAAGGTCGCCATATCGGGATATGCGTACGAAGAGGTCATATTAGAAAGGGTACCACTTTTAGCGGTAAGCAGCCCAATCGATAGCAATGCGATGATCGAAAAGTTGATGATGGCCGATATCTGCTGAAAGCGTCCGCCGGCCTTTACACTTTTTC
>DNMB01000184.1 GCA_003489485.1 Chitinophagaceae bacterium
AATTACGACCAGCACCAGCAAAAGTCTAAACAGCTTTTGACCCAAGCCGATCTTCTCTTTTGCCTTGACTTCAACATCTTTCATCGCACCAAATCCATGACGGAGGTTCTCTATTCACTGTCTTGCAAGAAGGTGCTGATCGATCACCATCAAGAACCCGACGTAGCCTCCTTTACATTTGGCGTGAGCGATACGTCTAAGAGTTCTACCTGCGAGATGATCTATGATTTTATTGTCGGTGCCAATGATGCCGACCTGATCGATCAAGATATTGCCGAGTGTATCTATGCAGGTGTCGTAGGAGATACCGGCTCATTTCGATTTGCCTCGGCACATGCCGGCGTGCATGCGATGGTGGCCGATCTGAAAAGAAGAGGTCTCGACCATGGAAAGATCCATGAGGGTCTGTATGATAATTTTTTAGAGAACAGACTTCGTTTTATCGGCCACGTGCTGTTGCATCGTATGGAGATCTTCTACGAACACAACACGGCCTTGATCGCCATCCCCAAGTCGGATCTGGTCAAGTTCAATATCCGAACCGGTGATACCGAGGGGCTTGTCAATTATCCCCAGTCCATTCAAGGTATTCGATTTGCGGCCCTGGTCATAGACAGGGACGAAGAAAGAAAATGGAGTTTCAGAAGCAAGGGGCAGTTCGATTGTAATACCTTTGCCAGGACCTATTTTGAGGGTGGGGGTCACTATAACGCTGCAGGAGGCCGAAGTAGTCAGTCGTTAGAGGAGACGGTAGCCACCTTTAAGACAGTACTTGCGAAACAAGAATCACTTACAAAATAAAACCAGCATATGAAACGCATCAATTCAACAGGGTCTCTAGTGGCGATCGCCTTGCTTTTGGCTGCTTGCAGCGGACCTTCTTATCAGAAAACAGCAGGTGGCATGCCTTATCAACTCTTTCCTGGCAAAGACACCCAAATTGCCAAAACGGGCGATTACATTAAGGTGAATCTTTTGCAACAGATCAATGATAGCGTATACTTCTCTACCGGCAACAAGATTCCACTGTACATTCCCGTTGGACCACAGTCTCAGCCTTATGATATTTCTGAACTCTGGACCAAACTGCACATCGGCGACTCCGTTGTTGCGACCCAAATGATGGATACGTTCATCAAGAGAATGCCTGCAGGAAATCTGCCTCCTCAGTTTAAAAATGGAGACCGCATTATCACCAAGTTCAAAGTGCTGGGCATTTTTACAAACGACAGTCTGAAGCGTCTCGATGAAGAGAAAGAGACCGCTGCCTATGCCAAACGCGAGGCAAAAGAAGTAGAAGCATTACTAGGTAGCAAACTAGCCGGATTGCAGCGCACTCCGTCAGGAGCCTTTGTAGAAGTAGTGGCTCCCGGAACTGGCGAGTTGATCAAGCAAGGAAATTTCGTATCGGTCAATTATACAGGTACCACCTTTGATGGAAAAGTCTTCGATAGCAACACCGACACCACCTACAAGCACGTTGAGCCACTTCGCTTCAGTGTGGGAGTAGGGCAAATGATCAAAGGTTTCGACGAGGCCATGCCATTCTTGCGCAAGGGCGGAAAGGCAAAAGTTTACATTCCATCCACATTGGGCTATGGAGCAGCTCCTCCTCCCGGTGCGCCGATCAAGCCTTACGAGCATCTCATCTTTGATTTTACGGTACTCGATGTGCAGGCCTCACAACCTGAGCAAAAGAAGTGATCGCAAATTTATAGTTGAGCATAGGTTTCTGGCTTCGAAAGAAAAACTGTCATGTCTAACACGTCCAAGCAGTACGACCAAGCTATACAGTCTTGTAAAGACATCTTTTTAAAAAAGGCTGCCGATTACGGTACGGCCTGGAGGGTGCTTCGTACCATTTCCATAGTTGACCAGATCTTTATCAAGGCACAGCGCATTCGTACCATTCAACAAAAAAAAGAGCAAAAGATAGAGGAGGGGGTCGCAGCAGAGTTTAAAGGAATCATCAACTATGCCGTGATCGGCCTGTTGCAATTACAACTGCCTGAAGAGGACGAACAAGAGCTGCCCGTTGCGCAGCTCGAAAAACTATACGACAAAGAGATCGAGAAGACAAAACTGCTCATGCTAGACAAAAACCACGATTATGGAGAGGCATGGCGCAGTATGAGCCAAGAAAGCTTTGTTGACCTTATCTTAATGAAATTGCAACGCATTCGCCAGATTTTGGATAATGATGGTAAGACCCTGATCAGCGAAGGCATCGATGCCAACTACCAAGATATTATCAATTATGCGGTCTTTGCCCTGATATTGTTATGACGACGCTGCTGCACCTTATTCGTTGGTTCGTTGGTCTTCTCTTTATTTTCTCCGGTTTGGTCAAGGCCAATGACCCGCTGGGACTCAGCTATAAAATGCAGGAGTTCTTCGAGATCTGGAAATGGCAAGCGCTCGACCCCTATACGCTTTTCGGTTCTGTCGTACTCAATAGCTTCGAGATCATCGCCGGCGTTGCCCTGATTACCCGATGGGCTTTTCGATATGTAAGCTGGCTGCTTCTTTTTCTGATCTTGCTGTTTACAGTGCTAACCGGATATACTTTCATAACGGGAATGCCCAAGAATTGTGGTTGCTTTGGCGATTGTCTTCCTATCTCTTCGGGTGTATCATTTGGCAAAGACGTGCTCTTGACCCTTTTGATCGCAGCACTTCTTTTTCTTGACAAAGACGATACCAAAAAACTGCCCTCCCTTACCAAGTCATGGCCGGTGCTGATCGCGACCTTTTTCTCGCTCGGCCTACAACTTTACGCACTTGCCTATTTGCCAGTGGTCGATTGCTTGCCCTATAAAGAAGGAGCCAGCATTGCCAAGGGAATGAAAATGCCTGCCAATGCCGTAGCAGATAGCTTTGCGATAGAATTCACGTACCGAAAGAACGGAAAAGAAATACGATTTTCGGCCAGTGATTTTCCTGCTGATTTTTCTCCGGAGTATCAGTTTGTAAAACGAGAGGATAGGTTGATCAGAAAAGGCAGCAATAACGAACCTCCCATCAAGGGCTTTGCACTAAACGGACAATCGGGAGCCGATTCTACCGAAGCTATTTTAACCACGGAAAAAGCTATTTGGATCTGGGCTGCTTCGGTCGATGATCTTGCAACATGGAGTGGCCGACTTGCCGAGATAGCCACCGCCGCAGACCAAAAAGGAATCCCGGTATTTTTTATTACGGCAC
>DNMB01000170.1 GCA_003489485.1 Chitinophagaceae bacterium
ACCATCCAACCGCCCGGACGCAACTGATCGAGCAGACGATCCGGCACCGCCGGAGCAGCGGCCGTGATCAGGATCCGGTCAAAAGGCGCATAAGTGGGTAAGCCGGCAAAGCCATCACCATAAAAGAATTTAATGCCAGTTTGTTCTTGCAACCAGTCAATATTTCTGTTGATGTCGAACAATGCCTTTTGCCTTTCGATCGTGTAGACCGTGGCGCCCATGCGCGCCAGTACAACAGCCTGGTAGGCGCTACCCGTTCCTACTTCTAGCACTTTATCGAAGCGACTCGCGGCAAGCAACTGAGATTGATAGGCCACAGTATAAGGATGCGAGATGGTTTGACCCTGACCGATTGGAAAAGCCCTGTCTTCGTACGCGATCTCATCGAATGCGGAATCCAGAAAAAAATGGCGGGGCACTTCTCCTATTGCCTTGAGCACCGATTCATCGGTAATGCCTTTTGTACGGAGTATGTCGACCAGTTTCTTTCGAAGTCCCTGGTGACGATAGGTATCGACGGTTGGTCTCATAATTTCATATCGGCCACGATGCCATTGATGCGGGCTTCTAATGCTGCAGCTACTTGTTCGTATGCGGTCGAGGATGCCAATGGTGCATAAACGCTAAAATAGAATTTGATCTTAGGCTCGGTGCCACTGGGTCGGGCCGCTATGATACTGCCATCGCTCAGTACAAATTGCAAGACATTCGAGCGAGGCAGTTCGATGGCAGTGGTTACGCCATTTATCAGGTCTTTTTGCACGCCCGATTCAAAGTCGAGCAATGCAACAACTTGGGCACCATTTATCAGAACGGGAGGGTCTAGCCTAAACCGATTCATCATATCGGCTATTTGTTGCTGACCGTCCATGCCTTTTTTTGTAATGGAGAGCAGACGCTCTTGATAACAACCAAACTGCACATAGAGATCGATCATCTTTTGGTAGAGTGAGCGGCCCTTTTGCTTTTCGTAGGCAGCCATCTCGCAAAGCAAGGCCACGGCACTTACACCATCCTTGTCGCGAACCTGGTCGCCGATCATCAACCCAAAACTCTCCTCGCCTCCTATAATGTAGTTTTCTTTTTCTTCTTTTTGACGTATGAGGTCCGCGATCCACTTAAAGCCCGTTAGCACACGATAGCAGTTAACGCCGTAGTGTCGTGCGATCGCGTCGATCATGGGCGTGGTAACGATCGTAGTCACTACCATATCGTTGGGGCCTGCGATCCCCTTGGCCTTGCGCGCTTCGAGCATATAATTAAAAGCGAGCACCGCTGTCTGGTTACCATTCATGAGCACCCATTTACCCTTATCATCCTTTACACCGATGGCCAACCGGTCGGCATCCGGATCGGTACCACACAAGATATCTGCATCAAGCTTTGCGGCCAGACGAAGCCCGTAGTCCATGGCCTCGCTCTCTTCGGGATTGGGATAGGCTACCGTTGGAAAATTTCCATCTGGTGTGGCCTGCTCCTCTACGATGTGTATTTGCTCAAACCCAAAGCGACGCAATACGGCAGGCACCAACTTGATGCCCGTACCATGGATCGGTGTGTAAACGATCTTGAGATCTTTTTGCGCGCGAATCACATCGGGGTAGATGCTAAGACCGGCCACCATCTCTATGTACTGCTGGTCCATCTCGGCCGAAAGCGGAGTAATAAGATGTTCCCCACCAGACCAACGCACCTCATCCACAGATTGAATCTTGGCCACCTCGGCGATCACATTCTTATCGTGGGGTGAAACCAACTGAGAGCCATCATCCCAATAAGCCTTGTATCCGTTATATTCTTTTGGGTTGTGCGAAGCGGTACATACCACCCCTCCCTTGCACCCCAACGTACGGATGGCAAAAGAGAGTTCGGGCGTAGGCCGCAGATCTTCGAATAAAAAGACCCTGATGCCATTGGCGGCAAATACATTGGCAGTGGTCTCGGCAAAGAAACGGCTATTGTTGCGGCTGTCGTGAGCGATGGCAACCGATACACCTTCGGGAAAACAAGACTTTAAATAATTAGAGAACCCTTGCGTGGCCATCCCAACCGTGTATTTGTTCATTCGGTTGGTGCCCACCCCCATCAGACCGCGCAGACCGCCGGTTCCAAATTCTAGGTCACGATAAAAAGCATCGGCCAGTTCTTGCGGATCTTGCTGCTGCAATCGATTGATCTCTTCTTTGGATGCTTGGTCGATGGCACCATCCAGCCAAGTGTTGACCCGTTTTACGATAGCCTCATTCATCAGGATAGGATTTTTTCAGGCCGGAAAGTTACCAATTTTATACGCTCTTTGGATAGTGGCTTACTTGTAGCTTTGTAGAAGATGCAGCGCCCTGTATTAGCCCTTTTATTATCTCTTTTTTTAAGTTGCCCGCTTGTCGCGCAAGACAGCTTGCTACAGCAAAAGACCTTTCGATCGCGACAAACACTTGTTGCCGCGGCCAACGTTGCAGGCTACGGAGGCACCATGGTGGCCTTGTATCGCTCTTGGTACCTGCACTACCCTCGTTCTTCCTTTCATACATTTAACGACATGCACGAATGGAAACAGGTCGATAAGACCGGGCACTTGTACAGCGCCTACATTCAAAGCAGCGCCAGCGCAGCGCTTTGGAAATGGGCGGGAATGAACAGAAGATCCAGAATCTGGATCGGCGGTCTCAGTGGTGCGGTCTATCAAACTGCCATCGAGATTTTGGATGGATACAGCGCAGACTGGGGCTGGAGCTGGGGCGACTTCGGCACCAACCTGCTTGGCAGTGGGGCTTACATAGCACAAGAGCTTGCATGGGATGAACAGCGCATACATCTAAAATTTTCGTTTCACCGAAAAAACTACTTAGATCATACCCTCGATCAGCGAAGCGATCAATTGTTTGGTACGGGCTGGAGCGAGCGCATGTTAAAAGATTATAACGGGCAAACCTATTGGGCCAGCATCCGACTGGCACCCTTTTTTAAAGACGCCCACCTACCTGCCTGGCTTGCCGTATCGGTTGGATACGGCGCCGAAGGCTTATTTGGGGGTAGAGATAATATTGCCACCAACGCAGCAGGTGCGGTCATTTTCGACAGACGAGATATTGCTCGGGTCAGACAGTGGTATCTCTCTCCAGACATTGACTGGAGCCAGATCAAAACCAACAAGAAAGCGGTCAGGGTATTGTTTACGTTCTTGAACGCCTTTAAGTTTCCGGCACCTGCCCTTTCATATTCAAAAGGAAAATGGAGAGTGCTACCTTTCTATTTCTGATGGTATTTATCATAATTTAGCGTTCTAATTCTTTTTCATGGCACTGTTAGAGCCCATCGCTTTTCTTGTTCTCACTGCAGTATCGGTATGGTTTTTCAGTAAAAAAGTAGCGATCATCCGTCGCAATATCTTACTGGGAAGAGAAGAAAGCCTCAATGACCAGCCCGGCCGACGCCTCAAAAACATGTTACTGTTGGCTCTCGGACAAAAGAAGATGTTCAACAACCCGTTGGTGGCACTGTTGCACCTATGGGTCTATGCCGGCTTCATCATCATTAACATCGAAATCGTAGAGATCATCATCGACGGTCTGACCGGATCGCACCGCATTTTATTTCCGGTGCTACCATCCCTTTACCCCTACCTCATCAACAGCTTCGAGATACTAGCCCTGCTAGTCTTGATCGCTTGCGTGATCTTTTTTATCAGAAGAAATTTTTTACAGATCAAACGCTTTATCAGCAACGATCTCGCAGGCTGGCCCAGAACCGATGCCAATCTGATCCTGATCACCGAGATCGTACTTATGAGTCTCTTTTTGTTGATGAATGCCAGCGACACATTATTGCAACAACGTGCGGTGGGTCACTATGCCGATCAGCTAACAGGTAATTTTTTGATCTCCTCCACCTTGCACGGCTGGCTTGAACCACTCTCCGACCAGGCACTGATCGTTACAGAGCGAGCTAGTTGGTGGTTGCACATTATCGGCATATTTGCCTTTTTGAACTACCTACCCTACTCCAAGCATTTGCACATTGTGCTGGCCTTTCCCAACACGTACTTTGCAAGACTACAGCCTGCGGGTAAAATGGAGAACATGCCCTCTATACAGCAAGAGGTTCTCTATGCCATGCAACCCGAGCTGGCACCGACCGATGCAGCGGCTCCTCCCACCCGATTTGGTGCGCGCGATGTAATGGACCTGAGCTGGAAAAATTTAATGGATGCATATAGCTGCACAGAATGCGGAAGATGCGCTGCCGCTTGTCCGGCTCGCCAAACAGGAAAACTACTCTCTCCCCGAAAGATCATGATGGACACGCGTGATCGTCTCGAAGAGGTCGGTCAGCAAATGGACCGTAACGGTAACCGCCAAGATGATGGCAAATCACTGTTGCACACCTATATCTCCACAGAAGAACTGATGGCCTGCACTACCTGCAATGCTTGTGTAGAAGCCTGCCCCGTAAGCATCAACCCGCTGGATATTATTTTGCAGTTGCGCCGAAACCTCGTGATGGAAGAGAGTAAAACCCCTGCTGA
>DNMB01000199.1:0-1587 GCA_003489485.1 Chitinophagaceae bacterium
GAAAAGATATACCGGTACAGGCAAAGGTAGATCGGCTCAATGGACTGGCACGCGATATTGCCTACGTTAACCCGCTGCGTGGCACGGATCTTTCGTACCGGGCCCTGCAACTTAGCCAAGAAGCGGACTATCCAAGAGGCGTGGCCTATGCGCTACGGGGTATTGCCAGCTCGCTACTGACCGAAGAGAGGCTCTATCTCTGTATGAAAAATCTGCAACGGTCGCTACAGATTTTCACTACGCTCAATGACTCCACCGGCATGGCCGGTTGCTATATTTCGTTGGGGCATCTATATAGACGGCTGCAGGACCATGACCAAGAACTTTTTTATCACCGCAAAGCGTTCGATTTCTTTTCCAGACAAGGCAACCCCGAGCGAGTGGGGGTCACGACCCACAACCTGGGGCAGACCTACTATAACATGGGAGATTATAAAAATGCCATCAGATTAACGGAGCGAGCTATTTCCATTAATGATTCGCTGCGTAATCTTACCGTGCTGTCTGCCTGTTATCGAGTAATGGGGAATATCAAATTGGCCCAGTCCGACAAAATAGCCGCTACGTACTGGTACAACAAAACACTCGAGATCTCCGATCGACTAGGGGAAGGGTCGCAAAAGATTGCCACGGTGGAGGCATTGATGCACTTGGCCGATATATCGACAGCGTCGAAAAAGAACGAACAAGCAATGGCCCTTTTGCTAAGAGCACTCCAGATCGTAAAGGAGAATCGGCTCTTCAACTATGCACAACCGTTATACGAGGCCATCATTCAAAACCAGGTAAAAAGAGGTGCATTACAAGAACTACGCCGCACGATCGACGATTATACCGAAACCAGCAGTGCGTTGAACGGTGTCAAAACCGAAGTAATGTTTCGATTTACCGAAACCATGCTTCGGGTAGATTCGCTCGAGAAAGCCGCCTCTGAGCTGCAAGAAAAGACCGTCAGTCAAAATAAGCTGATCGAAGAAAAGAACAGCCGCACCCGAATGACCCTCATTTTTATGGTGAGCTTGCTGGCGCTCTCAATTGTATTAGCCTACAACGTGGTCATGCTCAGAAAGGCAAATCGCCTACTGACCGAACAACGTGCCATGGTGCGCAGACAAAACGAACAGCTCGAAGAGCTCAATGCCCTAAAAAATAAATTTCTGAGTATTTTATCGCACGACATCAAAGCTCCTTTACAAGGTCTAAAAAGTTATGTGGGGTTACTTAAATCAGGAGGAGAACATATCAATCGCGGACAACTGATAGAGTTTGGTGCTGAACTGGAAAAACAACTGGAGAATACGACCAAGATGGCCGATAACCTGATCGTCTGGGCTAAACTTCAAATGAAAAAAGCCAGTACCCGACCTCAACTACTCTCTGTCAGCAATGAGGTAGGGCAAGTGGTTTCACTTTACGAAAAAATGGCCAGCGAAAAGAATCTTACGTTGCACAACAACACAATACAAGGCGATACCGTGTGGGCCGATCCGGATCAAATCAACTTTATACTTCGTAATCTGGTTCACAATGCCATCAAATACAGCTCTACCGGAGAGAAAGTAACCATCAATGCGCGCAACGAAGGAT
>DNMB01000199.1:1984-4276 GCA_003489485.1 Chitinophagaceae bacterium
TACAACCCCATGGTCACAAAAGTGGGAACGGCCGGAGAAGAAGGGACCGGGCTGGGACTTCGCATTTGTCTGGAGTTCGCCCAGCTAAATCACGGAGAGATCAAGATAAAAAATAATCCTGTGGGGCATGGTACCTGCTTTACCATTTCGCTGCCTAGCCAGCAAGCTTAGTAAGCGGCATAAAAAAAGCTACCCCGAAGGATAGCTTTTACAAGTTCAGTGTTTGCTAAGTTTAGCTCAGGTTCTTACCGAGGTACTTTGCAATTTCGAACATGGACACTTGGCCTTTGTTTCCGAATACAGCCTTCAGCTTTGCATCGGTGTTTACCATGCGTCTGTTCTTGTTGTCCTGAAGTTTGTTGGCTTTGATGTAGCCCCAAATCTTCTTAACGGCCTCTGTACGAGCAAGGGCCTTAGGACCTACTACTGCAGCCAGCGCTGCGCTGGGAGTCATCGCTTTCATGAAAGCCGCATTAGGCTTACGAGCTGACTTTTTCTTAGCAGGTTTTTTCTTAGCCGCTTTTTTAGCAGGCTTCTTTTTTGCTGCTTTTTTAGCTACCTTCTTGGCGGCTTTTTTAGCAGGCTTTTTAGCAGCTTTCTTAGCCGCTTTTTTCTTGGTTGCCATTTTTCTAAATTTAGAATGTTAATGGGTAAAGAGCTTTTCCGATATCAAATATAGATTTTTTTAACGCACGGCAAATTCTCTGCTGATTTTTTTCTATCCACCTATGGGGATTTCTCAAAACTGCATACAATTCCCTTGCTTTGCACTATGGATATTTCATGGCTTTCCCGCACCACGCTGCTCATAGGAGAATCTGCCGTCCGGCACCTGAATAACGCACATGTGATGGTGGTGGGCCTAGGAGGTGTAGGGTCTTACGCTGCAGAGTTCATTGCCCGTAGCGGCATAGGGAAAATGACCATCATAGACGGCGATACCGTAGATCCCTCCAATAGAAATCGACAGTTACCGGCCCTTGCCACAACGCACGGAATGCCCAAGGCCACCCTGATGCAAGAGCGACTTTTAGCAATAAACCCAGAGCTGCAACTAGAGGTGGTCACCTCATTTGTTTCTCCTGCCATGGTGGCCGCCCAATTGGTGCATAAACCCGATTACGTCATTGATGCCATCGACAGCATAACCCCCAAACTCACTTTCATCAAGATGGCGTACGAAAGTGGGGTGCCACTGGTAAGCAGTATGGGAGCCGGGGCAAAACTGGACCCAACAAAACTGCAGGTGGTCGATATATCCAAGACCTACAATTGCCCTTTTGCCCAGCAAATTCGCAAGCAACTTAAGCAACGCTATGGCATCAGAAAAGGAATAAAAGTCGTTTTCTCCCCTGAAAAAGCCATCAAGGAAAGCCTGATGCTCACCGACGGAAGCAACTATAAAAAGTCTGCATACGGCACCATATCCTATCTGCCTGCCACCTTTGGTGCCGTGGCCGCCTCTGTCGTTATCAGAGAATTGATAGCGGCCGCCCCGCGCTGAGCAGAATCATCTTACCGACACGTTCTGATCAGTCTTGTCTAGATACGCTTGCCCTATCTTGACCTTAGCAATGATGTACTTTACCGACAGACAAGAGGCCGCTCTTCAGCTGACAGCAAAAATTATCAAACACAAAAGTCCGCAGACCATCGTGCTGGCCATCCCTCGGGGAGGCGTACCCATTGGCTGCGCATTGGCAAAAGCACTATCGGCTCCTCTCGATCTATTGATGGCCAAGAAAATTGGCCACCCGTTCGATCCCGAATTTGCCATTGGCGCCGTGTGTGCGAATGAAACCATCATTGAAGAGACCGGCAGTGTTAAAAAGGAGTACATCGCGCAGCAACTCGAACAGATCAAAAAAGAACTCTCGGATCGCTACCGGCATCTAACAAGTCGAGAAAGACCGCTATCGCTCTATCAAAAAAAGGTCATCATTACAGACGATGGGATCGCGACCGGACGCACCATGCTGGCTGCCGTGCGAGCGATCAAAAGGCAAGATCCCTCCTCGCTGATCATTGCTGTACCGGTCTGCTCGGTAGAGGCAAAAAATAAATTAATGCCCGAAGTAGATGAACTCATCGCTTGCCATTACCCGGATCCCTTTATTGGGGTAGGAAGATTCTACCGGCATTTTTCGCAAGTAACCGACGAAGAGGTCATGGCTATGCTCACCACATCGAATGCCGTTGTTAGCCCTTCTTCTCACGCATGAAAAGAAAACCGACCGCATACTACGTGATCAATGGCATTACCTTTTACAGGATATTGGCCGCCCCCATCTT
>DNMB01000068.1:0-5830 GCA_003489485.1 Chitinophagaceae bacterium
TGGGCATCCTTTCGGGCATGCATGGTGAGAAACTTATAACCCCTGTCTCTGGCCAGGGTCTCTGCAAAGTTCATAAGCGCCCTGCCGATCCCTTTACCTTGCTTTTCGTTGTACACGGCCATCTGGCGCAGCCTGACCGCTTGGGGGTTCTCTTCTATCAGCATACAGCAGCCCAATATATCTTCTTCTTCGAAGGCGCCGATCAAAATATGTTGTGACTCTTGGTCCAGCTCCGACTGGTCGAACGTAAGCCCGAGGGGCCTTCTGAGAATGGCATTGCGCAACGCTACCATTTGTTGGTACTCCTTGCTTCCGTGTTCAATTATTTTAAGTGCCATTGTCTCTGAAAATAAGCAAATTTCGGATGCCCTCCAATGCTTTCGGGCGGGGGATTTTGGCTTTTTAGACAATTAGCCAAGTAGCCTCTTTATTATCAACTGTTTAGCCCGGGTTTTGAAAATAGTTTCTTTCTTGTGTCGAATTGCCTAAATAGTATATTTTTGCTGGCTGAAACCAAAATCAAAAATCATGTCAGACATTGCATCAAGAGTTAAGAAGATCATCGTTGACAAACTGGGCGTAGAAGAGGCCGAAGTAAACAACGAAGCATCCTTTACCAACGATTTGGGTGCCGATTCTCTCGACACTGTTGAGTTAATCATGGAATTCGAAAAAGAGTTCAACATTTCCATTCCCGACGAACAAGCTGAGACGATCACCACGGTAGGTCAGGCTATCACTTATTTGGAAGAACACGCCAAGTAAGCCGCCCCTCCGCAGTATATCTTTCCCTAACGGAAAAACATTCGTACCGCCTTCCCGCATCTTAACAAGATCTCAGGAAGGCGGTTTTTTTAAAAAACAAAGTTTATCTTCCCTGTATGCAATTAAAGCGAGTCGTGGTAACAGGCATGGGGGCCATTACTCCCATCGGTAACACGCTAGATGAGTACTGGAAAAATTTGCTGGCCGGTGTGTCCGGGGCAGACCTCATCACCCAGTTCGATGCCTCTAAGTTTCGTACAAAATTCGCCTGTGAAATAAAAGGATTCGATCCTACGCAACATATGGATCGCAAAGAGGCCCGCAAGCTCGATCGGTTTACGCAGTTGGCCTTAGTGGTGAGCGATCATGCCATGCAACACGCGGGCTTGAACAAAGACAACATCAATCCCGATCGAGTAGGTGTAGTGTTCGCTAGTGGTATTGGAGGGCTGACCACGTTTCAGCACGAGGTAACCGATTTTGCGAAAGGAGATGGCACCCCTCGATTCAATCCATTCTTTATTCCCAAGATGATCTTGGATATTGCGGCCGGTCAGATCAGCATGCGTCACAATCTGCGTGGTCCCAACTTTGCGGTGGTGAGTGCCTGTGCCAGCAGTACCAATGCCATTATGGATGCATTTAACCTGATACGCTTGGGCAAGGCCGATATTATTTTGACCGGCGGAAGCGAAGCGGTCATCAGTGAGGCCGGAGTGGGTGGATTCAATGCCATGAAGGCGATGAGCGAGCGCAACGACGATCCTAAAACTGCCAGCCGCCCTTACGATAAGGACCGCGATGGATTTGTAATGGGAGAAGCCACCGGTATGCTCGTGTTGGAAGATCTAGATCATGCGTTGGCGCGCGGTGCGACCATCTATTGCGAAATAGCTGGTTGCGGTGCTACTGCCGATGCCTATCATATTACGGCCCCTCATCCCGAGGGACTGGGTGCCCGCAATGTAATGCTGGCCGCGCTCGAAGATGCAGGCATGCGCGCCGACGAAATCGATTACATCAATACGCATGGCACATCTACTCCCATTGGCGACGGCGCCGAAGTAAAGGCCATCACGGCCGTATTTGGCGAACATGCTTATCAGCTCAACATCAGTGCAACTAAATCAATGACGGGTCATTGCCTTGGGGCGGCCGGTGTCATTGAGGCCATTGCCAGCATCAAAGCGGTCATGCACGATGTGATTCCGCCTACCATCAATCACTTTACCGACGATCCGGATATTGATCCTAAACTCAATTTTACTTTTAACAAGGCTCAGACCCGAACCGTTCGCGCGGCGCTTAGCAATACGTTCGGCTTTGGTGGTCATAATGCCTGTGTGATCGTGCGCAAATACAACGCATAACGTGCTGTTGCAATTTTTTAAACGGCTACTGGGTTTTTCGCAAAACGATTTTTCAAAAGAGCTCTCACAGGTGTTGGGCTACCGAGCCCGCACGCTTCATCTTTACCGCACGGCCCTTACGCATCGATCGGTAAGTGAATCGACCGATGCCAACAACGAACGTCTCGAATACCTGGGAGATGCCATATTGAGCGCATTGGTAGCGGACTATCTCTTTAAGCGCTATCCTTATCGTGGCGAAGGTTATTTGACCGAGATGCGTAGCAAGATGGTCAATCGCCAACAGCTGAACGAGATCGCATTGCGCATGGGGCTAAAGAAAATTACGCGATACAACCGAACGGATTCCTCCCTTCGCATCAGTCATATTTTTGGCAACACCCTCGAGGCGCTGATCGGTGCGGTCTATCTCGACATCGGCTATCGTCGGACCGAAAAATGGGTGATGAAAAAAATCATATTGCCTCATATGTTCGTAGATGATCTTGAAACTCTCGAGATCAATCACAAAAATAAATTGTACGGATGGGCCACCCGAAACGGTTCGGTACTAGAGTTCGAGACCATCGAAGAAAAAGTAGAGAACGGAAGAAGACTCTTTACGGTAGCGGCCATGCTCAATGGAGAAAGTCTGGCCGTGGGCAAAGCATTCAATAAAAAAGATGCTTCGCAACTGGCCGCCCAAGCAGCGGTAGAAAAGCTGGGTGCAAAAATCAACGAGCCACTTTAAGCAAAAAAATCCTTTGCGGGTCGCTCGTAATGCTGGGTTATAAAGGCGTTGCGGTTCAGCGAATTTCTTGACAGAGCTCGATCAGTACCCCCTGGGTCGATTGAGGATGCAAAAAGCAGATCAGCTTGTTATCGGCTCCTTTTTTGGGCTCTTCTTGCAAGAGTGTAAAGCCGGCTTGTTGCAGCCTGCTCATCTCTGCCACGATATCGTCGACCTCAAAGGCAATATGATGAAGACCCTGTCCTTTTTTCGCAATGAACTTTGCGATAACGCCGTCGGGGTCTGTGCTTTCGAGCAGTTCTACCTTATTTTCGCCCGTTTTAAAAAATGCCGTGTTTACTCGTTCATTTTCAACAAGTTCTGTCTTGTAACAGGGGGTGTTGAGCAGTTTCTCATAAAGGGGGATGGCTTCGGCTAGCGACTCTACTGCAATGCCTATATGTTCAACTTTATTCATATGTGGCGCTTGAAATGTTGTAAAGATTGTTATAATATGAAATTACCGCATTCAGATAGAACCTTTTGCGATAATTTCGCGTTTTAGAAAGACAAAAATCCGACAAATTATATGTTGCAGTTTCCCATTTACTTGGACCATAATGCTACGACCCCCTGTGACCCCCGTGTAGTAGAGGCAATGATACCCTATTTTACCAACAGCTTTGGTAATGCCGCCAGCCGTAATCACTCATTTGGCTGGCAAGCCGAGGAGGCCGTAGATTATGCCCGTGAGCAGGTGGCCAAACTGATCGGCGCCGATCCAAAAGAGATCATTTTTACGTCGGGTGCTACCGAAGGCGATAACCTGGCCATTAAAGGCGTCTTTGAAATGTACGCCAGCAAGGGCAACCACATCATTACCTGCAATATCGAACACAAGGCGGTGCTCGACACGTGCCGTCATCTCGAAAAAGAGGGTGCCGAAATAACCTATCTCAATGTAAAGCCCAACGGTCTGATCGACTTGGCCGAACTCGAAGCGGCCATTAAGCCTACCACTATTTTGATCGCCATCATGTATGCCAATAACGAGATCGGCACCGTAATGCCCATGCGTGAGATCAGCGCCATTGCGCGAAAGCATGGTGTGTTGCTGTTTTCGGATGGGGTACAGGCGGTAGGAAAGATCCCGGTAGATGTTAACAAAGACGGCATTGACCTGATGGCATTTACCGCGCATAAAATGTATGGCCCCAAAGGAGTGGGTGCGCTCTATGTGCGCAGAAAGAATCCACGCGTTAAAGTAACCGCTCAAATCGATGGCGGAGGTCACGAGCGCGGCATGCGCAGTGGAACGCTCAACGTTCCCGGTATCGTCGGGTTTGGTAAGGCCTGCGAGATCTGTTTGACAGAGATGGAAGCCGATACCGCCCGTATCATAAAGCTGCGCGATAAACTCGAGCAGTCATTGCTGAAAGTAGAGGAGTCTTATCTGAACGGAGACAAAGAACACCGCTTACCGCATGTTTCCAATATCTCTTTCAAATACGTAGAGGGAGAAGGTTTGATGATGGGTTTCAATAAGAACATCGCACTCTCCTCTGGTTCGGCTTGTACGTCTGCCTCACTGGAGCCTTCGTACGTATTAAAGGCGCTCGGATTGGGTGATGACCTGGCACACAGCTCGCTTCGCTTCGGACTCGGACGCTATACTACCGAAGAGCAGATCGATTACACGATAGAGCAGGTGACCAACACGGTCAACAAATTGCGCGATATGAGTCCGCTGTGGGAGATGTTCAAAGAGGGCATTGACCTTGATACGATCGAGTGGGCGCATCATTAATTATTTTAATTTTGTAATCTATAATTGAACTTATATGGCATATTCAGAGAAAGTGATCGATCATTACCAGCATCCTAAGAATGTAGGAACGCTCGACAAAAGCAAGAACAACGTGGGTACCGGACTGGTGGGCGCCCCTGAGTGCGGCGACGTAATGCGTTTGCAGATCGAGGTAGATGATACAACCGGTGTAATCAAAGATGCCAAGTTCAAGACCTTTGGTTGCGGCTCGGCCATTGCTTCTTCTTCGTTGGCTACCGAGTGGTTAAAGGGAAAGACCGTAGACGAGGCCGTTAAGATCGACAACATGACCATCGTAGAGGAGCTTAACCTTCCTCCTGTAAAGATCCACTGCTCGGTTCTGGCAGAAGATGCCGTAAAGGCCGCCATTAACGATTATCGTAAAAAGAACGGACTCGAAGAGTTGCAGTTCGAAGAAAAAGGAGTTCACTAACCATTCATGCAAACCGATACGCAAACCGTTGCCGCGCCCGCTCAAATGGCCAATGTCATTTACGTAAGTGACAAGGCCCGCGAGAAGGTATTGCAATTACTGGCCGATGCCGGAGTGGCAGGTGATGATTCTTATTTTTTGCGTGTGGGGGTAGTGGGTGGAGGTTGTTCCGGTCTTAGCTACAAGCTCGACTTTGACAACGAAAAAAAACCCATGGACCAAGAATTCGAAGACAATGGGATCAAGGTGGTGACCGACTTAAAGAGTTTTTTGTATCTGGTCAATACCACGCTCGATTTCTCTGATGGTCTGAATGGAAAAGGATTTTATTTCAGTAATCCTAACGCCAGTCGCACCTGTGGTTGCGGCGAAAGCTTTGCGGTATAAAACATAAACTCTTGTAAAAAGGCTGTTCTCTTGCGAGAGCAGCCTTTTTTGTTGCCCTTATCTTAGTACTTTAGCACCATGTGGCCCCTTTGTAAAAAGGAATTGAGACAATTTTTTGGCAGCCTGACGGGCTACATGGCCGTGGCCGTTTTTCTGATCGCAGCCGGATTGGTCTTGTTCGTGTTCGAAGACAATATCCTTGATTTTGGTTATGCCAGTCTGGATCGGTTTTTTTTATTGGCTCCCTGGTTGTTGTTATTGCTGATTCCCGCTATTACCATGCGAAGTTTTGCAGAGGAGTTTCGCACCGGCACTTACGAGTTGCTGGCCACGCAGCC
>DNMB01000068.1:6237-8169 GCA_003489485.1 Chitinophagaceae bacterium
GTGGCCGTTGAGTCACTTGCCACGGGGCAGGGCCTTGACATAGGGGCTGTTCTTGGTTCTTACTTGGGGCTGGTGTTATTGTCTTCGGTCTTTACGATGATCGGGTTGTACTGCAGTAGTCTTACGGCCAATACGGTTGTGGCTTTTTTGCTGGCTTTGGTGGCATGCGCTCTGTTGTATTATGGGTTTGCCGCTACGAGCCGCCTGCCTGTTTTTAGCGGCGGCGCCGATTATTGGATCGAGTGGCTGGGCATCGATCAACATTATCAAAGCATCAGCCGCGGACTGATCGATAGTCGCGATCTGATCTATTTTATAAGCATGGTCCTGCTGTTCTTTATTTTAACCATCCGAAATCTTTTACAGCGCTAAGATGAAAACAGTGGCACAACTATTTTTTAAAAAGCGATACGGGGTAGTGTTGGCACTGCTGTTTTTTGTCGTCATCAATTTAGTGGCGGGGTTAGCTCCGCTGCGTCTTGATCTGACCAAAGAAAAGCGCTATACGGTCAGTGCGGCTACCGAAAAGTTACTCGGTGAGCTCTCCTCACCGCTCGAGGTGAATGTTTTTTTGACCGGTGAGTTTCCATCCGGATTCAGAAAACTTGCTGGCTCTACCCAGCAGTTATTAAGCTTGTTCAAACAATTGCAGCCTACTCAGCTTCGCTACCAGTTCTTATCGCCCGGCACTGCTACAGCAAATGGTAGATCGTGGGGTGACTCGTTACTGAGCAGGGGAGCGCTCAATATTAACCTGACCGTTCAAAAAGAAGCAGGGCAATCCAGTAATATCATTTTTCCGGTGGCCTTGGTCAGTTATCAGGGAAGATCGCAGTTGGTCAATCTATTTCCGGGGGCCAGTCGTTCTATCTCACAGACAGAACTAAACACAGCCGAGGCCTTACTAGAATATCAGTTTGTAAGTGCCATCGAAAAATTATTGCATACCGACAAACCCGGTATTGCCTATGAGACAGGACATGGTGAACCCGTAGATGAACGCACTTACCAGCTGCGTGTAGCGTTGCAAGACGATTATGAATTACGAACGCTTGACCTAACCCGACAGCAGGCCGTGCCCCAGGGGGTCGATCTGTTGCTATTGGTCAAACCGACCATGCCTTTTTTGGAGCAAGAAAAGTTTAAGCTCGATCAGTTCGTGATGCGAGGCGGTAAGCTGCTTTGCTTTATTGATAATCTATATGCCGAGATGGACAGCTTTGCCCGCAAGCCCGATATGGTGGCTTTCGACAGAGGCCTCGATTTGCAAGACCTGTTCTTTCGTTATGGAGCCCGCATCAATACAGACCTGTTGATGGACCTGCGCTGCGAGTTTACCTATGTGCAGGTGGGCGGTACGGCCGATCAACCGCAAAATGAATTTTTACCCTGGAATTATTTTCCATTGCTTTCGGCGGCAGAAAGTAAACTGCGCACACCCGGCTATATCGGTACCCGCTTTGCGCATTCTATCGATACGATCGCCGTGCCGGGCGTCAGTAAATATCCTTTGCTTGTAAGCAGTGAGCGGGCCCGCACCATTAGCACGCCGGCCCTTGTTTCGCTCAATGAGAATAGTACGCTGCCCGAGAACGAAAAATTCAATCGCTCTGCCATTCCGGCCGCTGTATTGTTAGAGGGGCGCTTTTCTTCTCTATATAAAAACCGCGTTTCGATGGCTCAGCTTGATGCTTGGAAGGCAGGTGGGCAAACCTTTCGAAGCTCTTCGGAGCCAACGGCCATTATCTTGGCAGCCGATGGCGATTTGCCGTTGAACGAATACATTCCTGTACTCGATGCTTCGGGGCAGATCGATGCACGTGGTGGCATGGAGCCCGTAGAGATGGGCTGGAACAAATACACCCGCTTTGAGGCGCTTACCCAGGGAGCGGCCGGAAAATATTTTATACCTGTAGCCAATCGCGAGTTCGT
>DNMB01000068.1:8549-9910 GCA_003489485.1 Chitinophagaceae bacterium
AGTAAAGAGCTGGTCTTACGTTTACTCGATGGCCCTTTGGTAAAGGAGCAGAAATTGCGCTGGCAACTGCTCTGTATAGGACTGCCGCTACTCTTGCTTGCCCTGGGCGGATGGCTGTATCAATCTTGGCGAAAACAAGCTTACGCGCGCTAGGGGTCTTATCTTTGTGTCTTATTATTTACTATGAATGTAGATCAGATCACCTATCTGGTATTTGGCTTGGTGCTGGTACTCGCTCTCAGCTTCGACTTGGGCTTGATGAGCAAGAAAGACCGTTCCGTTTCGATCAGACAGGCATTGCATCAAACTTTTTTCTGGGTCAGTCTCGCGTTGGCTTTTTTCGTTTTTGTATGGATCGAGAAAGGACAGCAACTAGCCTTGGAGTACCTGAGCGCCTACCTGATGGAGTGGAGTCTGAGCATTGATAATATTTTTGTGTTTATTCTGATCTTTTCTGCCTTTTCGGTAAAAGAAAAGAATTACGGACGAGTATTATTGATCGGAATCTTGATGGCGATCGTATTTCGTATCATCTTTATAACGGTGGGAGTAGCCCTGGTCGATCGCTTTCACTGGATACTCTATCTCTTTGGTGTATTCTTGGTCTACACCGGTTATTCGATGTTTACGGCTGGCGAAGAAGAGGAGTTCGATCCGCAGCAAAGCAAGGTCTATCTTTTTTTAAAGAGATTCTTGCCGCTGGCCCCTCACGACGGGGGCGGTCGATTGATGATCAAAGAAAATGGAAGACCGGTCTACACCACGTTATTTGTGGTGGTGATCATGCTTGCCGCTATCGATCTTGTGTTCGCCCTCGATTCCATTCCGGCCGTAATGGGTATTTCTCGAGACAGGCTGGTCATCTATACCTCTAACATCTTTGCGGTGCTGGGCCTGCGCTCACTTTTCTTTTTGTTGCGCGGGGCGGTGAGTCGCTTTGACTATCTGCAACAGGGCATTGCCATTGTGTTGGTTTTTATCGGTATTAAAATGCTGGGAGAGCACTGGATCAATCTATGGATCTCAAAGCAAGTGCAGGTTATGATCTCGCTGGGTGTGATCGCACTTTGTCTGTCGGGCTCTATTTTCTATTCGATCTTTATGCAAAAGCAGGGACTGCCCCCGGACCAACCTGATCAATCCGTTTAGTAATACACTTGATCTATTCTGTATCAGATATTGTTTCGATCGTAGGCGCCGACGCGGCCGTGGTCAACGACCACGAGGTAGAGCATTTGTTGCTCGACAGCCGAAAGGCCTATTTACCCGCTACCTCTTTGTTTTTTGCCCTGTTGTCTGCCCGTCGCAACGGACACGATTTTATTGGAGAGCTTTATCAAAAAGGGGTTAGAAGTTTTGTG
>DNMB01000068.1:10307-10806 GCA_003489485.1 Chitinophagaceae bacterium
CAGCAATTGGCGGCCTATCACCGCGGTCGCTTTTCTATTCCGGTAATTGGAATAACGGGAAGCAATGGAAAGACCATCGTAAAGGAGTGGCTCTTTCAGTTACTTCAACCCGATTACAACATTGTTCGCAGCCCTAAAAGTTATAACTCTCAAATTGGAGTACCGCTCAGTATTTGGCAACTGCGGCCGCATCACACGCTGGCAATTTTTGAGGCTGGTATCTCTTTGCCGGGCGAAATGGAAAAGCTAGCCGAGATGATCAAACCGACCATCGGCATTTTTACCAATATCGGCGATGCGCATAGCGAGGGATTTGCCTCGCAGGCACAAAAAGAAAAGGAGAAGCGAAAGCTCTTTACTGGCGCGGTGCTTCCCCCTAAGCTCGAACTGGTCGAGACGAGTCAGACTGCCCGCGGCACATTGCTAACCGCCCGCACCCCAAGTTCTCTAAGCCAACAAGCTGCCTCTGTCTTATCAATCGAGATACCGTTTTCCGATC
>DNMB01000165.1:0-709 GCA_003489485.1 Chitinophagaceae bacterium
AAAAGCACAGGCCTTTACCAGATCAGCATCCATAATCAAGAGCAAAAACTTGTGGCGCAATTCAAAGGACTTTGCTTTCGCACCGATAAAAAATTAATCAGCGCATAACGACCTCTTCTGAAGTATGTATTATCAAGCAAACGGCATAAGACCCGTAGTAGATGCCAGCAGTTACGTGCATCCGCAAGCCATTGTGATCGGACAAGTCGTGATCGGAAAAAATTGTTATATCGGACCCGGTGCCGTATTGCGCGGTGACTGGGGTACCATCGAGATCGAAGAGGGCTGCAATGTGCAGGAGAATTGCGTGATCCACATGTTCCCGGGACTCACCGTACGATTACTAGCCGGAGCGCATATTGGTCATGGGGCGGTGATCCACGGTGCGATCATAGGTCGCAACTGCCTGGTGGGCATCAACAGTGTAGTAATGGATCATGTGGTGCTGGGCGATGAATCGATCGTGGGTGCGCTCTCACTGATCAGAGAGGGAGAACAGATCGCCCCTCGCAGCCTGGTGGTGGGTAACCCCGGAAAAGTAATACGACAAGTAAATGATGAAATGCTTGGCTGGAAGACAGAGGGAACGACCCTGTACCAGCAACTGCCGCAACAATGCTTTGACGAATTGAAAAAATGCACTCCGCTGCGTAAACCACGCGCACAGACACCGCTTCGCAAGCCGGAGTATCTAACGTGGAAAAATAAA
>DNMB01000165.1:1085-4385 GCA_003489485.1 Chitinophagaceae bacterium
TCTTCGCCCCGCAAAGACTCTGCAATGATCTTTCCTTGTGGATCGACCAAGACATTGTAAGGTATTCCGTTGATCTTGTACAGCGACACTACCGGGCTATCCCAGAACTTCAGGTCACTCACCTGTGTCCAGGCCAATTGATCTTTCATGACGGCATTCATCCAATCATCCTTTGCGCCCGGCTGATCGAGTGAAACGCCCAAAACAGTAAAGTTCCTGTTCTTGAATCGCTGGTAAGCGGCCACCACGACCGGATTTTCCATTCGACAAGGCTTGCACCAGCTGGCCCAAAAATCGACCAGTACATATTTTCCGCGAAATGAACTGAGACTGATCAGCTTTCCGTTCGGATCAGGAAGACTGAATTCCGGAGCGGTTTGTCCAGTTAACCCCTTTGCGGATTGCTGCTGCTGTAGCATCGCATTCACCGCCTTTACGCCTTGATGAGAGGGAAAGCGACCCGCGAGAGTCGTTACGACTTCGGCAACAGCGGCGTTATCGAAACCCCGCAACCCAAATGCATCATTGCCTGCCATGTTCTGATAATACCCTAAGATCATCATGGTCAGCGCCGGACTTTTGCTATCGGCCATGGCCTGTCTGGTAAGATCATAGAGCGAATCGGTTTTTTGACCCAGTTGCGTGGCACTTACCTGCAAGAGACTGTCTTGTGATGCGGTACGTACGCCGACCAGCGTCTGCAGACTGTCCGCTACCCGACGAAGTACGAAGGCTTCTTGCAATTGCGTATTGAAACCAAGCATGTATTGCTGGAGCGCCTTACTGGCAGCAGACCCTTTTACCTCATAGCGGTCCGGAAACTGTTCTTGGCCCGGACTAAAAAAAATAGATAACTCAATTTCGGGAACATCGTTAATAACAGATGCCGCAGGATAGTTCTGGTTACCGACACGAATATTGTACATGGTTTCTTCAGCGGCAGGTGCTTGCAATTCGTATGACCCGTCTTTACCAAGCGAGATTGAATCAACTACCATCCGTTGCATGGTGGCCATGGGCACTTCTTCTAAATAAACCGTTGTCTGCCCCACTCCCTTGATAGACCCTTTTACAGAGAACGCTTTGTCGTTCGTATTTCTGCCACAAGAAAATAAAGCGACGAGGACGACCAGTCCACTGAATAATTTGTTCATGTAATTTTTTTTAAAGAAGTGATCGAACGGCTTTTATTACTTCGGCAAGTTGGGTGCCGTCTTGTCCGCCAGCGGTGGCCAATGTCTTTTGCCCTCCTCCGCCTCCCTTGATCAACGGTGCTACAACGGTCTTGATGATGGCATTGGCATCGAGCGATCTTGTCTTGCTCAGTTCTTCGGAAAGTCCCACGGCCACAAAAGGCTTACCCTCAATGAGCGCTCCCAATACTATCGCATGGTGATCGGACTTACCACGCAACTCAAGACAAAGCTTTTTTAAGGCATCGGGTTGCGTTACCGCTACGACAGTTCCAATAAAATTGGCAGTTCCTATTTTTTCTGCTTGCGCCAACAAGGTATCGCGAAGAATAATGATTTCCTTTTGTTCGAATTGCTCTACTTTTTGTCGCAAGAGTGATTGTTCTTGTTGTAATTGCTCGACGGCCTTGGAGAGATCCTTTGGATTTTTAAGTAACTCACGCAACGATTGCAAGGTATTGGCAGCAGCGCGAATATGATCTAATGCGTGCTGTCCGCAAACAGCCTCTATACGGCGAACACCGGCCGCCACGGCCGATTCACTCAGCAACGAAAATAGTCCCAGCTGCCCTGTGGCTCCCACATGTGTACCACCACATAATTCTACGGAATAGGCCGGGTCGGTAATGACCACCCGAACGGTATCGCCATACTTTTCACCGAACAAGGCCATCGCACCCAGTTGTAGCGCCTCATCCTTGGGCATGGTCTTGATCACTACAGGAATATTCTCCCTGATCTTGTTGTTCACGATGGTCTCGATCGCTAACAATTCCTCGGCAGTCACTTTGGCAAAATGAGAAAAGTCGAAGCGAAGATGACCTGCTTCGACCAACGAGCCCTTTTGGGCTACGTGCGTTCCTAATACTTGACGAAGAGCCGCATGCAACAGATGGGTAGCAGTATGATGTGCAGCAGTTTGATCACGTAGTGCCCCATTGACGGAAGCCGTAACCGTATCGCTGACCACGTTAGGCATCTCTTGGGTATAGTGAACGATCAGATCATTGTCTTTTTTGGTGTCGACCACGGCAATGGATTGCTCGGCGAATCGGAGCCAACCGCTGTCACCGACCTGGCCACCACTCTCAGCATAAAATGGAGTTACACTAAGCACCCATTGATATCCTTCTTTTCCTTTGGCGGTAACTTTTCTGTACTTAAGGACCCGGGCAGTGGTCTCCAATTGTTCATAACCCACAAATTGATTGGCCCCTTCTTGCAATACGATCCAATCGCCTGCATCGATCGTAGTAGCAGCACGACTGCGATCCTTTTGCTGTTTCATCTCGGACTCAAACCCTTTTTCATCGACTTGTAGTCCTTGCTCGGCAGCGATCAAGCGCGTCAGGTCAATGGGAAAACCGTACGTATCGTACAATTCAAAGGCAGCGGCTCCGGCAATGGACCCGCCCTGGGCGGTCTGCACGATGTCGTCTATGCGACGCAGCCCTTTTTCGAGGGTTCGCAAGAATGCCTCTTCTTCTTCGCGCACCACCCTGCTTACAAAGTCACATTGCTGATGCAACTCCGGAAAAACCTCCTTGAATTGATCGGCCAGTACCGGCACCAATTGTGTCAACAAGGGTTGACGATATTGCAAATAAGAATAGTAATAGCGTACGGCACGACGAAGGATTCTTCTGATCACATAGCCGGCGCCGGTATTCGAAGGCAGTTGGCCGTCGGCGATCGTAAAACCAATGGCCCTTATATGGTCGGCAATAACGCGAAAGGCTACCGCCATTTTGCTATCGGAACCGTCATAGCGTACGCCGCAGATCTTTTCAGTGGCGGCAATAGTACCGCTAAAGATATCTGTATCGTAGTTAGAAGTCTTTCCCTGTAACACACGCACCAGTCGCTCCAGACCCATTCCGGTATCAACATGGGTGGATGGTAGCGGCTCGAGACTTCCGTCTTTTTTTCGATTGAACTGAATAAATACATTGTTCCAGATCTCAATGACCTGGGGATGATCTTTGTTGACCAGGGTATTGCCGGAAATTTTCTTGCGCTCCTCTTCGGTGCGACAATCAATATGAATCTCGCTGCAGGGACCGCAGGGCCCGGTGTCGCCCATTTCCCAGAAATTATCTTTTTTATT
>DNMB01000165.1:4688-8919 GCA_003489485.1 Chitinophagaceae bacterium
CCCAGAAATTATCTTTTTTATTACCAAAGACAATATGGTCATCGGGTAACAGGGTCTTCCATTTTGCTAAGGCAATGGTCGAAGGCGGGATCTTTTCGTTGGCATCTCCTTCGAACACGGTGGCATACAATCGGTCTTTGGGTATCTTATAGATCTCGGTAAGCAATTGCCAACTCCACTCTATGGCCTCGTTCTTGAAATAATCCCCAAAACTCCAGTTGCCAAGCATTTCGAACATGGTGTGGTGATAGGTATCCACGCCCACCTCTTCGAGATCGTTATGCTTGCCGCTAACACGAAGACACTTTTGGGTATCGACAGCCCTCGAATAGGGCGCTTTTTTATTGCCCAGAAAATAATCCTTGAACTGATTCATTCCCGCATTGGTGAACATGAGCGTAGGATCGTTCTTGACCACTATGGGAGCGGAGGGCACAATGGTGTGCTCTTTGGAGGCAAAGAAATCGAGAAATGCCTTACGTATTTCGAACGAGGTCATCATGAGGGGTAAGTGCTATATTTGTCTATGTAGCAATGCTGGCAAAGGTAAGGCAATAATAAACGCAGCTGCGCTTTCGGATGAAGAAGGTAAAGTACTTTTATAACACCAACACGCTTCGCTATGAGCGCCTCGAAACCCCCTTGCGGGTGAAGCTGTTGCGCGTGTTCGGCTTTGTAGCCTCGGCATTGGTCACCGCTGCGCTGATCGCTTACCTGGCTTTTCGCTTTATCGGCTCACCCAAAGAAAAAATTCTTGAGATCCAGAATCGTGAGATCCGCGAAGACTACTACGCACTGGCCGAGCAGTTGCAGCGAATGGAGCAGCAAATGAAAGAACTTGAGAAAAGAGACAACGAAGTATACCGTGCTATTTTTGAAGCGACCCCCATTCCGGACAGCGCCCGTGCACAGGAACTGGCTACGCAACTCGAAATAGAAAAAGTAGAAAAGCTCGGTACCCGCGAACTGGTAACTTCCATTACCAAGACCATTACGAATCTAGTGGCTCGTATACAGGCCCAGCAATCCTCGTACCAAGAGGTGGCGCAGCTGATCAAAGACAAAGAAAAGTTATTGGCCCATACTCCTGCCATTCAACCGGTCAGTAATAAGAACCTCAACCGGATCGCCTCGGGTTTTGGTTACCGCATCGATCCCATTTATAAAACGACCAAGCTGCATGCCGGACTTGACTTTACGGCTCCTCAGGGCACTCCCATCTATGCCACTGCTAACGGAAGAGTGGAAACGGCCGGCAATACTGGAGACGGCTATGGGCGTCACGTGATCATCAACCACGGCTATGGGTATAAAACGTTGTACGCACATATGGTGAGGGTAAAGGCCCGAGTGGGACAAACCATAAAACGAGGCGAGGTCATTGGCTGGGTAGGCAGCACGGGTAAGTCTACCGGTCCCCATTGTCACTACGAGGTCATCAAGAACGGAAGACCCATCGATCCCATCTACTTTTTCTACAACGACCTGACCCCTGCTCAGTTCGATCGGATTCTCAAACAAGCCGCCGCCTCTAACCAGAGCCTGGACTAAGAACGACCCTAGTTTTCCACAGCATTCCCAAAGCGATACATTAGGGTGGTCCTTTATTATCTTTACAACAGCGTATGGCCAAGAAACCTCTGACCCAAATACAATTGGACTTTGATACTCCTCCGCCGGTAACCGTTACCAACGCCATCAGCGTGGAACCTGCCGAGACGCCGCACGCACCCACAGAAGAGCCCCTGGTAGGTGTTAGAAGAGTGAAGCTTAAAGAAAATCTTGGCACCAAACCAGGCAAAAGAGGAAGACGCTCCCTAAAGGATATTGCCAGTCGCGTCGATCTGGTTCAAGTACCCGACGACGAGGAACTTTTTAAAAAACAATACTACTCGATCGGAGAGGTGGCCGCGATGTTTCGCGAAAAGCAATCATTGATCCGGTACTGGGAAACGGAATTCGATATTTTACAACCTCGAAAGAACAGAAAAGGAGATCGTTATTTCAGGCCCATTGATGTAAAGAATCTCGTACTCATCTACGACCTGCTTCGCAGAAGAAAATTTACCATCGACGGAGCCCGCGATTACCTGAAAAAGAACAAGAAGGCCGAGGACCGGTTTTCGCTGATCCAATCGCTGCAAAAGATCCGTAGTTTTTTAGTGGAACTTCGCTCCAATCTGTAGCTCATCTATGCATAGTAAAAAATTTCTTTGTTGGTTCGCATCGATCTTGCTGGCCGGTATCGTCTCAGCGCAACAGCCCTATGAGACACTGCAAGAGAGACCCAACGAAAAAACGTTCAAGGGTTGGCTGACCCGCTCGGTACTGGAACAAGAGAGCAGCTTTACCTGGATGCAAGAAAACTATAAAGCGTACCAACCGCATGCCCAAGGGTTACAAACGCTGCGCACCTACAAAGACTCCGTTCGTTTTTTGATCTTTATGGGAACCTGGTGCGAAGACTCTCATTTTATTATTCCCCGCTTCTTTGCACTGGCCGATGCAGCGGGACTCGCTGCTGACCGTATCTCATTGGCAGGAGTAGACCGTAACAAAACAACATGGGGCCAATTGAGTGCTACACTGGGCGTGGACCTGGTCCCGACCATCATCGTCTACCGCCAGGGAAAAGAACTGGGCCGAGTAGTTGAATACGGGCGCTATGGCCAGTTTGACCGCGAGATCGGAGAGATCATTCAAAAAGGATTTCAGCAGTAGGCCATTGACCCTGCTTCGGTATTTACATTTTAGTGAGTCGACCATCGATAGGCCATTCGAGTCCTATCTGGTGCACGAGACGCAGCACCTGCATATTGATCTTTTCCCTTAACTGATTAAATTCATCGAGTGGAAGCGGCGCCGTATAATAATCGGCCTCGATACACACGACTCCGGAGCGAATGTCGGAGAGCAGTACAGAAGACTGCTCAATAAGAGGTTGCCGCAACAAGGCCCTGACCGCCACAAGCAATTCCTCTAGCTGCGCGGGCGTAGCCTTTGCCGAAAGCTCTAGTTTAATATCGGCACGACGCTGGGTGCGAAGTGAAAGATTATCGAGTACGCTATCGACCATTTGCTTGTTGGGAACGGTCACGAATGTTTTTTGCTCGGTTCGAATACGGGTGCTACGAAGACCGATCTTCTCTACCGTGCCGGTAATGGCATTCACTTTTACCAGGTCGCCGGTAATGAAAGGCTTATCGAAAAAGATGATAAAGGAGGCGATCAGATTTTCGAGACTCTCACGCAAGGCCAGCGCAATGGCGGCACCCACAATGCTAAGTCCGGTAACCAATCCTCCGATATCGAAACCAAACGCGAAACGAAGGACCATCAGTACCGCAATAATGACCAGCACGACCTTAAAAAAGTCCTTGAAAAAAACAATCAACTGGTTATCGGAAAGATCGGGCGTTCTACTGGCGCGTTGCTCAAGCAAAATAGCGGCAAAATCAATGGCGCGCAAGAGCAACGAAGTAAACGTGGCGATGACCAATAATTTTCCGATGGCGTGAATCATATCGCGCGCCTCGAAACTATAGATCGTAAAGTTGATCGCCGAAGGATACTGCAATCGATACAAAGCAATGGTCAGGACCAACACCAACACAAAACGCTCCAGTGGTGTAATAACAAGTGCGTTGAACTGAGAGCGCTCTACGGTGCTCAACACTCTTCCGAGCCAGCGAAAGAGCCAACCGGCCAACACAGAAGATAGATAGCGTCTAAACAACCAAACGAGTAAGATGATCCCGGCCACGACCGCATAGGCCAAGACCGTATTTCCTCCCCACTGCTGCTGCCAAAAACTATTCATAGACTAAGCGTTTTGTCTGTTGCTGATCAGTTTATGTTGCTGGTCGGTAAAAAAGCGTAAAGAAAGTTGTGAGCCATCCAATACCGCATAACTATAATAACGAATCCAATCGCCCAGGTTGATATAACGCACCACTGCGGGTGTTGAGGTCAGCTCCCAATCGATAGGCAGATGACGATGACCGAAAATAAAAAAATCGACAGACTCCTTCTTAAGCCTTTCGTTACAATAAGCAATGAGCCACTCACTATCAGCGCCCCGAAACA
Organism: Chitinophagaceae bacterium; assembly: GCA_003489485.1. GTDB lineage: Bacteria > Bacteroidota > Bacteroidia > Chitinophagales > Chitinophagaceae > JJ008. Next base: position 8,775 of record DNMB01000165.1, read on the forward strand.
CTTCTTCTGCCGCCCCGGTCTTGGCCCGGCTTTGCCGACTGAAGAACTCAGCGATCCCCAATCCGAAAACAGGAGGCAACCATCCAAAGAGCAACTGACAAAGCGGGTTTCGAAAAATATGCTTTAAGCGCTTGTACCCATGATC
>DNMB01000165.1:9325-13234 GCA_003489485.1 Chitinophagaceae bacterium
AAGTTCCTTTTGAAAATAATCCTTGAGCCACATATCGTGGTTGCCAACAAAAAGATGAAGCGTTATACCGGCATCACTGAGCGAAGCGAGCTTGCCCAACAAACGTACATGCCCTTTGGGAACGACCTTTTTGTATTCGTACCAAAAATCGAATAGATCGCCCACTAAAAAGATCTCGGCAGCATCTGCAGCGGCCTGGTCCAGAAAACGACAGATAAGCCTTTCTCTTTGCAAGCTATCTTGAAAAGTGGGTGCACCCAGATGAAAATCGGAGAGAAAATAAATTTTATTTCCCTTGGGGGCCGAACGTTCAGCAACACTCATGGTATAAATGTAAGAAAGCGGATCGAAATCATGATTCGACCAAAAACAAATAGACCTCTTTGGGTCCGTGTACGCCTACGACCAATGTCTTTTCGATATCTGCCGTACGGCTGGGGCCGGTCGCCAGCGTGAGCAAGGATGGAAACTGCGATCCGTGTTTTTCGCGCGCGGCCGCTAGTGCATCTTTGATGTCTTCGACAAGCTGGTCAACGAATGCGATACAAATATGAATGGGAGCATATACACTGGCAGTACGCCCTTGTTGTTGTGCGCTGCTAAGTACGATCGAGCCTGTACGAGCTACCAAGTACTCACAGCCTGTAACCGACACCTGGCAACCGGCCAGGTCGGTCGTAGTAAGTCGATCTGCCAAGGGTTCGCCAAGTAGATCAATAAAGCGCTGCTCTGCGCAATAAATAGGAGACCAGTCTTGCTTTCGCACAAGACTTGCGAACTGAAAGGCCAACTCCTGTCGATTGATACAATAAATGAACTTACCCTGCAGCTTGGTGAATTGCTCGGCGAATTCAATCTCGGGTTCTTGATATGGCGCAGGATAGATCGCCTGATTTTTTTCGCTCTGCGGAAAAGGCATGGGCGTAGTATGCGCCAATGCCTCGCGGATCCGCTTGAGAATATTTTCCTTGGCAGGTGATACGTTCATGGCGAACAATTAATAAGGCGGTGCGTCGTTGGCAGACTCCTCGTCGGAAAAAGAAGGAGGCCACACCGCGGTACCCCCTACGGGAGCCGCCGGCTCCGCAACGGGTGCGACAGGCGTTTGATCGGTCAATGGCTTCTTTTCTTCGAAAGGACGTTTTCCGATCAAGGCCTCTACATCACTTTGAAAAAGCACTTCTTTTTCGAGCAAAGCGTTGGCCAGTATCTCTACCTCTGCACGTTTTGCAGATAGCAATTGCTTGGTCTTGGCGTAGGCTTCATCGATCAGATGACGCACTTCGAAGTCGATCATCTTAGCCGTATCGTCGGAGTAAGGTTTTGTAAAGGCATTCTCTTGCTGTGGATCGTAAAAACTTACATTACCCACCTTATCGTTCATGCCATACACGGTGACCATGGCATACGCGGTACGGGTAATTTGTTGCAGATCGTTTTGAGCACCCGTAGAGATCTTACCAAAGAAAATATCTTCGCTGGCCCTTCCGCCCAGTGTCATACAGATCTGGTCATTGAGCTGATCGGTGTTGTAGAGGTATTGCTCCTTGGGAGTGTATTGAGCATATCCGAGCGCAGCCGTACCACGAGGAACGATCGTTACTTTCAAAAGCGGATAGGCATGCTCGAGGAACCAACCGCAAATGGCATGTCCGGCCTCGTGATAAGCGATGATCTTTTTTTCTTCGGGCGAAATGATCTTATTCTTTTTTTCGAGTCCGCCAATAACTCGATCTACGGCATCTTGAAAATCCTGCATATCGACCGCCTCTTTGTTCTTACGGGCTGCGATCAGGGCCGCTTCGTTGCAGACGTTGGCAATGTCGGCCCCTGCAAATCCGGGCGTTTGCTCGGCAAGCTTATGTATATCGAGTGTCTTGGAAACCTTGATGGGCTTCAAGTGTACCTTAAAAATATCTTCTCTTCCTTTCAGATCGGGTTTGTCGATACTGATCTGTCTATCGAAACGACCGGGGCGAAGCAATGCACTGTCCAACACATCAGGGCGGTTGGTAGCAGCTAGCACGATGATGCCCACATCGGTTCCAAATCCATCCATTTCTACGAGCATCTGATTGAGTGTGCTCTCGCGTTCGTCATTGCTCATCATGGCATTCTTACCCCTTGCACGCCCAATGGCATCGATCTCGTCGATAAAGATGATACAGGGGGCTTTTTCGCGGGCCTGCTTAAAGAGATCGCGAACACGACTGGCGCCTACCCCTACGAACATCTCTACGAAATCCGATCCGCTGAGACTGAAGAAAGGCACCTGGGCCTCTCCGGCCACGGCCTTTGCCAACAGGGTCTTACCGGTACCGGGAGGACCGATCAGTAAGGCCCCCTTGGGGATCTTTCCTCCCAGGTTCGTATACTTCTTAGGATTCTTTAAAAAATCAACGATCTCCATCACCTCTACTTTGGCTTCGTCGAGACCGGCCACATCGGCAAAATTGATATTGACACGAGTGCCCTTGTCGAACAAGGTCGCTTTTGATTTGCCGATACTGAAGATACCGCCACCACCGGGTCCGCCACCGGCCCCGCCACCCATCTTGCGCATGACCAAGATCCAGACCGCTGCAAAAGCCAGTATGGGTAAGATAAATTGAATGATGCCACCAAACCAATCACGCTCCGTTTCTACTTCGTAAGGAATTTCACGAACGGCCACCATTTCTCCTTCGGCATTCTTGACCTCTTTGTTGTCGCGATAAAAATCATCCATTGATTTTTTGAACACATCGGCCCCGGTGATCTTGAAGGCCATGTGCGGGCCCTTCTCATCGACCGTACCGCCCGATGCTTCTTTGATGACCTTTTCGTGTGCCTTGCGACCCGCTGCGGTCAGATATACTTTTACCAGCTTGCGATTATCGACGATGGCATAGCGATCGACCTCGCCACGGGTGATCATGGTTTTAAAATCGAGCTCGTTGATCTTGGCCATGTTGGGGGTCAGCGGACCGAACAAAGAAGACCCGATCAGCAAGGCCAAAATGATGGCATAGAGCCAATAAATATTGAACTGAGGTCCTTTTCTAGGCGTGTTGCCGGAAGAGGGGCCGCCAGGGTTTCGTTTTTCGTTAGTTGAAGACATATTTTCGTTACTGTTCATTGCTACTATTATAATGCGATTCGTGCGTAATTGTTGGGTGATGCGCGTCTTTATTATGCCTCGTCATACTCGGTAAGCACGGCATCGCTCCACATTTCTTCGAGCCGGTAAAAACGGCGGCTGTCGGGATGCATGATGTGAACGACCACATTCACATAATCGATGAGTACCCACTGCAACTGCTGCTGGCCCTCTTGATGAAAAGGACCCTCGGCACATCCCTCTTTTACCTTGTCGATAACATGATCGGTAATAGCCCTTATTTGGGGGGCATTACCAGCTTCACAAATTATAAAGAAATCGGCTACGGCCTCATTGATCTTTCTCAGATCGAGCGAAACGATCCGTTGTCCTTTTTTCTCACCGATGGCAGCGATAATGGTCTTGATGATCTTGGAGCTCTTCGTAAGACGCTTTATCGTCTTTTTGCCCGCGGTCGAAGGTCTGTTCTTGCCGCCGGCCAGTAATGCCAGTTGTTCCAACTATTCGATTGCTTTAGTTTCGTGTATCCGTTTACTTTGTAAAAATAGCAATTAATTGCCACACCCCCCTGTTAACATAGGAGAGCCCTTCATCAGTTTTTCGCAGGTAGGAAGCACCAACGACGAAGCCCGTAAAGCCATTCAAGAGAACGTGGCCACGCATGGAATGGTCTTTTTCAGCAGCAACCAGGTGGCAGGCAGAGGCCAAAGGGGCAAAAGCTGGTGGGGAGAGCCCGGAGCTTCACTGGCCATGTCGGTTATCATAAAACCAGATTTTTTAACTGTTTTACAACAGTTTGAGCTGAATAA
>DNMB01000132.1 GCA_003489485.1 Chitinophagaceae bacterium
CGAACATACTCCCACCGGCACCTTCTATTGCATTACTCTAAAAACCGGGTAGCGATTGTGGTCGGGCTCGTACCAGGGAGAATTCTTGTAAATGAAATCGAGTTGCGCCCTTCCGTTTTTGGCAAAAGAACTATCGCTGGCAATGCGTTGTTGCAGTTGCGCTTTTAGGGCGGGCTGTTGTTGCAGGTAGGCGGCTGCCTTGTCTTCGAATACGTAGGCAGAGTAGCCTTCTTTTTGCCCCAAGATCGGATCGAAGAAGTTCCAGTTAAAATAAGAGTCCTCCGCTTGCGGCTCCAGGGTCTCCATCAAGAACCGATTGCCTGCTTGGTCCAGGGGAATGTACCAATCGCCTTTCAAAAAAGTAAGCGTTTGTTTTTGCCAGTTCAACTTTACATTGCTGTTGGCATGGTGGCCTTCGTAGGGGCGGGCAGCGGTGCTGTAATCTTCTATTTTGTATACCTCTACTTCTACTGTACTGTCTTGGGTGAGCTTTCGCATACGGATGCCATTGATCTGTAATCGCTCGATCACCTTCCACCATCCTTGTGGAATAATGTAGGCTTTGGGGGTCGTGATGATGCGCTCCGGCACGTAATATCCATAGACTGGAACAGTGGCGGTAAAGGGCTTGTTGCGATCATAGTAGAGTCGTGGCTGTCCACTGATTTCGCTGGGTTTGCTGCCCGATTCGAATCCTTTGAAGGTGTAGTTGGTATAACGTGATTTATCTAGTCGCCAGCTAATGGGAAACGATGGGGCAGTACTGGTTCTTTTTTTGGTCTCCTCGCGTAACGAGCGAAGGGTGCTCCCTTCTTTTCCTGCATAAGCGATAAAGCATTCCATCAAGACTTTGGTAGAGGCCACGCGAGCAGGATAAGGTTTTAGCATGTGCGTTTCGGGTACGAAGGCGAAGCTGTTCCAGAGGGTCGCATAACCACTGGTATAGCGCGGACTGTCCCAAAACTGATTCCATCCTTTTTCAGGTTTGTCGCCTCCGATATTTACATAAGGAATCAGATCGTACCCTTTTGTTTTCATGGCCGCATAAATGGCTGGCTCGAATTGTTCATGCAGGTAGGCTCCCATCGATCCACCCAGCTTGCTATATTGCGAGGTCAGCAAGGTCATCACATGTTGGTAATCGGCTCCATTGCTGACATGATTGTCTATGAAAATATCCGGATCGCATTCTTGAAAGATGGCGCAAAAAGAAAAAGCCTCTTTTGAGTCGAGTTTAATGAAATCGCGGTTGAGGTCGAGATTTTGTGAATTACCTCGCGAGCCAAATGCCTCGGGCCCTTCTTGATCCACCCGGTAGTAAGGGCTGCGGCGCAGGCATCCTCCAATATTATAGACCGGAATGATGGCCAACACTACATTGTCCGGTAATATCAATTTATTGGTAGCAATGTCTTTTACAAGTAGCATGCTGGCATCGATGCCATCGGGTTCCCCGGGATGAATGCCGTTGTTGATCAGCAAAATTGTTTTACCGTCTTTTTTTGCTTGACTGACCGACGTGTAACCTTGTTGACTCACCAGGGCCAGGTGCAATGGAAATCCGGCATCGGTGGGTCCTTTTGTGAGCAACGTTACTTTTTTCGAGAACTTATCGATGGCGCTCCACCACGTAACGATCTGGTCATAGGTGGGAGTTTGCATGCCTTTTGAGGTTTCATAGATCGTGACGGGCGCAGCGGGTTGCGCGACTGCAAGCAAGGGACTGGCCAGTAATAGCAACGAAAAGAGAAGGCAACGCATGGGCAACTAGTTTGCAATAAAAATACGCAAAAGAAAAAGGCACCACGAGGGTGCCTTCATCAAAATATCAATGTGTAGCGATTACTTAGTAGCGTTGGTCTTGCGGGCTAATTTGCTTTTCAGGTTAGCTGCCTTGTTCTTGTGGATGACACCACGCTTGGCCAATTTGTCGATCATGGAAGCAACAGTGGGGAATTGCTCCTTCATACCATTGGCATCAGCGGCTTTAAGGTCGCGAATGGCATTACGGGTAGTCTTGCCGTAATACTTGTTACGATCGCGGCGTTTGGCAGCCTGGCGGGCATCTTTTTTGGTAGCACTGTGATTGGCCATCTTTTTTGCTGTTTTAAGGAGGGCAAAGGTAGGGAGAACCCCCCTTTTAGCCAAATTTATCGTTTTTTTAATTTGGGGGAATCCCTTGCAAAACCTTACTAATTAGCCATTTTGCGCGATATTTGTACCACGAAATTCCCCCTTTTTGTAACATCTTGACACTCATGAAGGATTTTTCTTATATCACCCAGTCTCATCCTGAATTCATAGAGAACCTGTATCGTGATTTTGTTAAGGACCCGGCTTCGGTAGATCCTGACCTTAAAAAGTTTTTTGAGGGGTTTGACTTTGCGGTCAGTCATGCTAAGACGACCGGGGCACCCGTTACCGGTGAGAGTGCAGCTTCCGCATCGACCATTGACTGGCAAAAGGAATTTGCTGTATACGGTCTGGTAATGGCGTACCGCAACAAAGGGCATCTGGTGGCCAAGACCAATCCGATTCGTCCCAGAATAGATCGCGGCGCTCGGTTAGAGATCGCTCATTTCGGGTTGAGCGAGCAAGATCTGCAACGTACATTTTTTGCAGGCAACCTGTTGGGTTTGGGAGTGGTCTCGCTTGCGCAGATCATCGCACACCTCGAAAAATCTTATACTTCGTCGGTAGGCGTTGAGTTTACGTACATCAGCGATCCTGTTAAGGTAGAATGGCTCATTGATGCGGTGGAAAAGAAACTGCATGAGGCCTTGCCACTCGATACCAAAAAAAGAGTGCTCGAAAAACTTAACCAAGGTGTGATCCTTGAAAAATTTCTTCATACCAAGTACGTTGGTCAAAAACGTTTTTCGCTCGAGGGTGGAGAGACCACCATCGCTGCTCTTGATGCCATCATCAACACGGCGGCCGATCTGCAGGCCAAAGAAGTGGTCATTGGTATGGCGCATCGCGGTCGCTTGAACGTGCTCGCCAATGTATTGGGAAAGACCTATGAGCAGATTTTTAGCGAATTCGAAGGAACGGCCAAGCTCGATCAGACCATGGGTAGCGGCGATGTAAAATATCATATGGGATATGGTAGTGAGGTGCAAACGCCCAATGGTAAGACCATTAGTCTTAAGTTGACGCCGAATCCCTCTCATTTAGAAGCCGTCAATCCGGTGGTAACTGGCTTTGCCAGGGCCAAGGCTGATGTGCTCTACCAATCCAATACCGATAGTATCGTTCCGATCCTCATTCACGGAGACGCCTCCATTGCAGGGCAGGGGATCGTTTACGAATTACTACAGATGAGCGGGCTGGCCGGATATAGCACAGGCGGAACGCTTCATTTCGTGATCAATAATCAAATTGGATTTACGACCGACTTTATCGAGGCCCGCAGTGCGGATTATTGTACCTCATTGGCGGCCTCCACGCAGGCGCCGGTTTTTCATGTGAACGGAGACGATCCCGAAGCGGTGGTCAAATGTGCGATGCTGGCCACAGCGTATCGTCAGCAATTCAACAGCGATGTGTTTATCGACATGGTCTGTTATCGTCGTCATGGACACAACGAAGGAGACGACCCAAAATTTACACAGCCTCGCTTGTATCAGTTGATCGAAAAGCATGCCAATCCTCGTGAAGTATACGTGGCTCAGCTATTGCAAGATGGAGACAGCCATGCACAGGCGTTGGCCAAAGACATGGAAAAGAAGTTCTGGCAAGATCTGCAAGAACGTCTCGACGAAGTAAAGCAACATCCGCTTCCGTATCAATACCAGCCGCCCGAGCTAGAGTGGAAAAAATTGCGTCGTGCCACCTCGGAAGACTTTCTTTATTCTCCCGTAACGGCCATTGATGCTGCACTACTCAAGCAGTTGATGAGTGCGCTGCTTTCTTGGCCCAGCGATTTTAAGCCCTTACGAAAAGTAGAAAAGATATTACAAGACAAGATCAAGTTATTTGAGCAAGAGCAAAAGATCGATTGGGCAACGGGCGAGTTACTTGCCTATGCCAGCTTAGTGGCCGAAGGAAGAAGGGTGCGCATCAGTGGACAAGACGTATCGCGCGGTACGTTCTCTCATCGTCACGCGATCCTTCGCGATGAAAATAACGATCAACCTTATAATCGTCTCTCGCGCTTGCCCGGAGCAGGCGGAGCCTTTACGATCCATAACTCTTTGCTGAGCGAGTACGCCGTGCTGGGTTTTGAGTACGGGTATGCCTTGGCAAATCCCAGTGCACTCGTGGTCTGGGAGGCGCAGTTCGGTGATTTTGCCAATGGCGCACAAACGATCATCGATCAGTTCATTACTGCCGGCGAGCAAAAATGGAATCGGATGAATGGGGTCACTTTGCTGTTACCTCACGGATACGAGGGGCAAGGGCCTGAGCATAGTAGTGCAAGGATGGAACGATTCCTTCAGCTGGCGGCCGAGTTGAATATTGTGGTGACCAACATTACGACCGCTGCGAATTTCTTTCATGCCCTGCGTCGTCAGTTGGCATGGTCATTCAGAAAACCGCTCATCAATTTCTCTCCCAAGGCCAATCTTCGTTTGCCCGGTTCTTACTCGGCAGCGGCAGACTTTACCCAAGGTGGATTCAAAGAAGTGATCGATGATGCCGATGCCCAGCCTGCACAGATCAAAAAGGTTTTGCTCTGCAGCGGAAAGATCTATTTCGAACTCGAAGAAAGAAAGCGTCGTGAGGCGCGCACCGATCTGGCCATCGTTCGGCTCGAGCAGTTATATCCGCTGCCTGTTCAGCAACTCGAAAAGCTGCACAAGCGTTATGGTACTGCCGTGTGGTATTGGGTGCAAGAGGAGCCGCAGAATATGGGAGCCGCTTCGTTTTTAAAGATGAATTGCAGGACCATACCCTTTGGAGTAATCAGTCGCCAGCCTTCTGCCTCTACGGCTACGGGTTACCAAAAGGTACATTTGCAAGAGCAGGCAGAGCTTATTGAAACCGCATTTACGATCTAACTCAAGTAAATCTATTTTATGATAGAGATCAAAGTACCCACTGTAGGAGAATCCATCACCGAGGTACAACTGCTTCGCTGGAACAAGAAGTCGGGAGATTATGTGGAGCGTGATGAGGTGATCGCTGAATTGGAAAGTGAAAAGGCCACTTTTGAGGTCAATGCCGAACAAGCGGGTCTGCTGACCACGGCCGCTGCCGAGGGCGATACCTTGCTGATCGGTGATCTGCTGGCCACGATCGACGAAACGGTAAAAGCGCCTGCCAAGCCGACCCCTGCCGCTGCAGCACCAGCTGCTGCCGCAGCGCCCAAGCCTCCTGCACAAGTGGAGATGACAGCACCCAAGCCTCCGGTGGCCGCTCCGGCTATACCTCCGCCTGCTGCTACAGAAGAAGTGAAGGCCAGTCCTGTGGCATCCGCCATTATTGCGGACAAAAAGGTCGATCCCAAAAAAGTAAAACCCAGCGGACCGCAAGGAAAGATTTTAAAGGAAGATGTGCTCGCAGCGCTTGCACAACCCGGACGTATCACGGCATCGGGTAGTGCACTCAATGAGCGAAATACCCGCAGTGAGAAGATGAGCAATCTGCGAAAAACAATTGCCAAGCGTTTGGTCGAGGCCAAAAATGGCACGGCCATGCTTACTACTTTCAACGAGGTCGATATGGGCCCCATCATGGAAGTACGTTCGCGCTACAAAGAGAAGTTTAAAGAAGTGCACGGCGTCAATCTTGGTTTCATGAGCTTTTTTGCCAAGGCTTGCTCGATTGCGCTCACAGAATGGCCTGCCGTAAATGCCTCAATAGACGGAGACCAGATCTTGTATCATGATTATACCGATATCAGTATCGCAGTAAGCACGCCTCGTGGTTTGACCGTTCCCGTAATGCGAAATGTAGAAAGCCTGGGCATGGCAGAGATTGAAAAAAAGGTCATTGAACTGGCCGGCAAGGCGCGCGATAGTAAGCTGACTGCCGAAGAGCTGACCGGTGGCACTTTTACCATTACCAATGGAGGAGTCTTTGGATCGCTTATGAGCACACCGATCATCAATACGCCGCAAAGTGCAATTCTTGGAATGCATAAAATTCAGGACCGTCCCATGGCCTTGAACGGACAGGTGGTGATCAGACCCATGATGTACATTGCGCTTAGTTACGATCATCGCATTATCGATGGCCGTGAGTCGGTGAGCTTTTTGGTTCGGGTCAAAGAATTGCTCGAGCATCCCGATCAATTACTGATCGGAAAAGATCCGGTCAAAACGCTGCTCGAGATTTGAGTCGCTACCACGCATATTTAAAAAAGGCTGTTGCCATCCTGGAGTCTTACAAGGGGCAAGAGCCTTTTTCTATTTTCTGTAAACAGCAGTTTTCGCTCGACAGAAGAATGGGCTCTACCGATAGAAAATGGGTTCGGCATTATTGTTATTGTTTTTTTAGAATGGGAAAGGCAATGCGTTCTCTCTCTATCGAAGAACGCGTTTTGGTGGGTCTTTTTCTGTGCGGCAAAAAAGAAGACCCGTTGCTGGCGCTGCTTAGACCGCTGTGGAACCAACACATCTCAAGACCAGTTACAGAAAAGATAGCAGTGCTAGCAGACAGCGCCAATGCTCCCTCTGATGCAGCGGTGCTTTCTACTGTTGGGCAAGAGATCTTTCCCTATAGCGGCCTGCTTAGTAAATCACTTGCAACATCGAACTGGGCCCTGTCGCTACTGGAGCAACCGTTATTGTTTATTCGGCTTCGTCCGGGCAAGGAACAACAAGTTATCGAGGCTTTGGAGGCTCAGTCTATTTCGTTTGAGCAGGTAGGGGAGCGGTCTCTGGCATTGCCGGCTACCACATCGCTAAACAGCTGGCCAGGTATCAATCGCGATTTTGTGATCCAGGATCTTTCTTCGCAGCGTATTGGCTCGATGCTCTCGGCGCTGCCTGCTTCCGCCACCGAAAATATCTGGGATTGTTGCGCTGCAAGTGGCGGTAAGTCCATATTAGCCCTTGACACGCTCGGCCCCTTTTCACTTACCGTATCGGACAAGCGAAAAACAATCTTACTACAACTTCATCGGCGTTTTGCGCAGGCCCAGATCACCGATTACAAGACGATCGAGATCGATCTGAGTCGACCGACCCCTTCTTCATTTTCAGATACTTTCTCTCTTATCTGGGCCGATGTTCCCTGCTCGGGCAGCGGCACCTGGTCCAGAACGCCAGAACAACTTTATTTTTTTGAGCAGCCGTCGCTAGCGACATTCAAAAGCCTGCAGCAGGCTATCTTACGTACGGCCCTCACGAAGCTGCGGCCCGATGGGTATCTCCTTTATTCGACTTGTTCGGTCTTTGCGCAAGAGAACGAAGAGCAAGTGGCTTGGCTCGAAAATGAAATGGGGCTTCGTTGTGTGCAGCAACAATTATTCGATGGAAGTGCACAGCAGGCCGACACTTTGTATGCGGCCCTACTGCAGCGGTCGCACTAGTCTTTGATCAATTTTATTGTACCTATTTTTTCAGTTTGATCCCATACGGTGATCAAATAGGCTCCCTTAGAAAGGGCCTGCAACGACAGATCGGTACTGCTGGCAGGAGAGCGAAGCGGAACAGCGTATCGGCTGATGATCCTTCCGGTCATATCGCTGATCGCTACTTGTAATTGCGAGTTGGTGCTGGCGTAGTTAAT
>DNMB01000156.1 GCA_003489485.1 Chitinophagaceae bacterium
TCTGCCTCGGCACTCAAAAAATTATCTGCTTTTACCGTTAACCTCAGTTATAATTTGGAGCCGGTCTATGGGATCGTACTGGCATTTGTCTTTTTTAGAGAGGACCAGTTGCTAAGCAGCAGTTTTTTTTGGGGGCTCGGACTGATCTTGCTGGCACTGGGATTGCACGCCGCCATGGTCTTTTCCAAAAAGAATCGTAGTTGATCGATTAGAACTCCACAATAAATCCAATTGTGGGGATCAACGTTCCATCTTCGTTGGCCAAGATCAACGGAATGGCATTGGAGCCATTGGTGGAAACAGGTTGCCCGTTGGTGGTCAAAAAAGCGGTGTTGGTTTCGTTTCTTTTGAAGGTAAATTGTGGAAAGGCCGGACTTTTCGCACCATAGAAATTGGTGATGTCTAAAAACAGGTCGAACGTGGTCTTGCGCCAGTTCCATTTCTTATCGATCCTTATATCACCTGCATGAAAGGCCTTCAGTCTTTGGCTATTGAGTTGTGCAAGATTTATTACCCCGGTTCCCAGTGTCAGGTAGTTGAGCTGTGACTGGATCATGTCGAAGGGAGTGTAAGGGGCACCTCCCTGGTAGCGAAACTTAACGCCGATTTCCCAGTTGCGCCCCAATTTATATCCGCCAATAAAGGATAGTAAATGCCTATTGTCCCATGCGCTGGCGATCAGTTTTTGGTCGGCGCCGCCAAATCGGCTAATAAAAAAGGTGTAAGAGAGGGTCCCAAAAAAACGGTTGCTTAATTTTTGTTGTGCAAAAAATTCCACTCCATAGCTGGCCCCTTCTCCGTTGGTGCGTACGGCCTCATTTCCTACCACATTGAAATCGGCTCCGAGGTTGCTCAACGAGATACCGTCTCTGACAGATACAGGTACTCTGTCGTATCGTTTGTAAAAGGCTTCAAGGGTAAATCGAGTGGTGGGGGCCGGTAAAAACTCCGTTCCGATCACAAAGTGAGTGCTTCTTGTGTAATCGGCGTTTCGGTTTACCAAATTGCCCAGATTATCGCGGAAGCTCAGTATGGTGTAAGTAGGAATTTTATAGTAATCTCCCACCGATGCGTTCAGCGACCACTTATCTGCTACTATGTACGATAGGCCCATTCTGGCAGAGAGCGTGCGCAAGGGGTTATTGCCTTGATCGGTAAAACTATTCATGTCGGTGCGCAATCCGCCGCTGAGGCTTAGGCGGTCTTGGGCCATTCGCTTGCTGACCTGAACAAAGGCTCCGGTTCTCCATAAGTCAATGTTAGAAAGATAGCGCGCCGCGACAGCGGGTTGCAGCAGGTTGCCCGATGCATCCCGAAGTTCTTGCCGGATGCGAATAAAGGAGTTGTTGTTACTTTTTGCATACTGTACCACGCCGCCATAGGCCAGCTTTATTCCAAGCACGGTCTTGTTTACATCGAATCGAAGTTTATTTTCGATCTCTTGCGAGTTGATCCCGGTCCTTCTTTTTGTTTCGTCTTGGGTATTGTTGCCGTCGAATTTTTCAATGGCATTGTCAAGCATATTTCTGCTGATGGCGAGATTCCAGAATCCTCCTTTGATCTGCTTGCGAAGGCTTACCCCCATGGTATAATTCCACTGCTGAATGGCGGGAGTAGCATCGAGTATGTATAGTTTTTCGGGAGTCGCCTCACGAGGGGCTCCGAAACTAAAATCATCAATGGCTCCCAGCCCTATGAGCGTGAGCGTTGTTTTTTTATTGATGCGGTGTGTGACCTTGTACTGAAAGTCCCAGTAGTTGGGTCTGATGGGAAGGTCTATTGCCTTAAAGAGAAGTTGCAGATACGATCTTCTGGCCGAGGCTAAAAAGGTGGTCTTGGCAGAGAGAGGTCCTTCGAGGGTGGTGGCCAGTTCTGTGGCACTCAGCCGAAGGTTTCCTTGCACTTGATTGGGATTGCCATTGCGCTGGCGAAATTGCAATACGGAAGAAAGTGCATTATCAAAACGTGCATCAAAAGAAGAAGAGCTGAGTTTGACTTCTTCCAGAAAACTCACATTGAGCATGCCGGTGGGACCTCCCGCACTGCCTTGTGTAGCGAAGTGATTGATTACAGGGATCTCGATGCCATCGAGATAGTAGACATTCTCGTTGGGGGCACCTCCTCGAATGATGATGTCGTTTCTGTAGCCGCCCACACTGCCCGCCGTTCCGCCCACTCCGGGAAGCGCCTGAATAACTCTGGACACATCAAAATTTCCACCCGGGTTGCTGCGAATTTCTTCGGTTGTTAGTTTCTGTACGCTCAGCGGTGTCTCGAGGCTTGCTGCAATGGCCGTCTTCTTACCGGAGCTGACCGTTACCTCGGCCAGTTTGGTGACCATCGTTTCGAGTTGTAGCGTCAGGTTCAATTCGTTTCCGACCGTAATGACCATGTTGTATAGCGTAAGCTCAGAAAAGCCGACCGAGCTTACTTTGATGGTGTACGTCTTGGGAGGGATGCCCGCTATTCGAAATCTTCCGAGCGAGTCGGTGCTGGTGGCCAAGTTGGTGCCCTCGATCTTTATGGTAGCTCCCGCCACAGGCACTAGCAAATTTTTATCGGCCACGGTTCCGGCCACACTGCCCAGTCCTTGGGCGTTAGAAAAGTACACAGAGCCGAGCAGCAGCGAAAGAAGCAGTATTTTTTTCATATTGTTCGGATGATAGCGATAACAATCCGTTTTATAAATGGTTTAAATTATCTTAGACTTTCATATCCGATCGTTATGCAAAGAACCTTCTGTTTGTTTTTGATCGCAGGGCTGTCGGCCCTTTCTGCCGTTGCACAGAAATTGCCCCTTAACCACCAGGTGTACGATAGTTGGCAACGCATTGGAGAGCGTGCCTTGAGTGCCGATGGTAATTGGGCGGTATTTACCATCGATCCGCAAGAGGGCGATGGCACACTGGTGCTTCAATCGCTTCGGTCGGACTACCGAAAAGAATTACCCAGAGGATACGGAGCTGCCATTAGTAGCAATGGCCGCTATTTGGTGTATAAGATCAAACCTTTTTATGCTTCGGTAAAGGAAGCGCGCAATAAAAAGAAAAGACCCGAAGAAATGCCCAAGGACTCAGTAGGTATTATTGAGTTGGGCAAAGACAGTATCGTAAAGTTCGCCAATGTGCGTTCTTTTAAGATGCCTTCAGAAGAAGAAGGGTGGGTAGCCATTCATTTTGAAA
>DNMB01000131.1:0-5663 GCA_003489485.1 Chitinophagaceae bacterium
CCGGTATTTTTTATTACGGCACAACCCAATGCGGCTATCTCTAAATTAAGGGCTATACCTCTTACATCCATTTCGGTCTATGGCTGCGACCTCAAGGCCATACAAACTGCAGCACGTGTAGACCCAACCGTAATGATGGTAAAAAGGGGAGGAACGATCATAAAAAAGCGCAGCTTGCGAAACTGGCGATCGGTCATTGAATGATCACCTCTTTTACGACCTCAGCCCCCATGGCCTCATTGACTCGCTTGATGATCGATTCTTTTTGAAAATGAAGCTCATTTTTCAAGGGCCCCACCGATGTGGAGATGATCAAGCGGTCACCAAAGATCTTGATGGTGTCGGTGTAGCGCGCAATGGTCTTGCCCATGATGGACTCCCAGGCCTCCTTTATCTGAAAAGCCTGCACATCACCCTTAATACGGCTTTCGTTCAAAAATTGTTGGAGTGCCTCGGCCATGGAGTATTGTCCCATCTAACAAAGATAAGGAGGGTTTAAAGCGAAACCAGCTGAAAAGATACACCTAGCTTAGCTAGTTGTTTTTCAAGTCGCTCTGCACTTGTATCGGTAATAAAGATCTGGCTCTTCGAATCGGCGCACACTTTTGTAAGCAGATTCATTATTCTTTTTTCATCGAGTTTTTCAAAGACGTCATCGAGCATCAGCAAGGGAGAAAAACCCATCATCTCTTTGATAACGTTGACTTGCGCTAATTTAAGAGCAAACAACAAGCTCTTTCTTTGCCCTTGTGAGGCCACTTGCCGAAAGGGTTGCTGCAGCAGCGTAAAATAAAGCTCGTCTCGGTGAATACCTCTGGTCGTTCGCTGGGCCGAAAAATCGGCACTTCGGCTTTCTTGTAACGCTTGCTTCATGGACTGCGTAGCCAAGTGACTTTGATAGTCGATCTTGACCCATTCGCTTTGAGAAGAATGCTCGTCGGCAGCGATAGCCGCATATTGATTCTCGACTTCGATGAGGAACGAAGACAAAAATTCTTTGCGTGCCTCATAGATAAATTGCCCTTGCACCGAGAGCTGCTCGTCGAGCACATCGAGTAGTGATGCATCAAAACTAGCAGCAAGGGCCGCCTCTTTGAGCAGGGCATTTCGCTCTTGCAATAAACGGTTGTATCGTATCAGTGACTGCAGATAGGCCGGGTCGATCTGGGCCAGCACTTGATCGATGAACGATCTTCTTTCTTTGCTCTCGCCGGTAATAAGCACTGCATCGTCGGGAGCGATCATCACCACCGGAAACTTGCCAATATGGGCAGACATTCTTTCGTAGAGCGAACCATCCACCAAAAACTCCTTCTTGCCATTTTCTCTGATGATACATGTGAGCTCAGCGATGTGTTGGTTCAGCTCCATCCGTCCCTCGATCCGAAAGCCCTGGCTGCCTGATTGTACCGCTTGCTGATCGGTTCGGCTAAAGTAGCTCTTGGTAAAGCACAGGTAATAGATGGCATCGAGCAGACTGGTTTTACCCACCCCGTTGGCACCACAAATACCTACCACTTGCCGGTCAAAGTGGACCTCGTAGTTTGTGTAGTTTTTGAACTGTAAAAGGGCTATTTTCTGTAACCGGAGCATGCTGGAGTGCAATTTACCTAATATGGGCTCTTTCCCTTATTTTTGCGACTCAAAATTGATACCCTTGACAGCTAAATTTTCGAAAGAAACCTATCTGTACTGGTACGAACTAATGCAGCTCATCAGGCAGTTCGAACTGATGGCCGAAGAGAAGTACAAAATGGAGGGTAAGATCCGAGGCTTTTTCCATGCTTATGTGGGGCAAGAGGCCATCGCGGCCGGTTGCATGACCGCCACGCGTCCCGAGGATCTTTTCATTACCGCCTACCGCGACCATGGACTGGCCATTGCAAAAGGAATCACCGTGAATAGTTGCATGGCAGAACTCTATGGCAAGGCTACGGGCTGTGCCAAAGGAAAGGGCGGCAGCATGCACTTTTTTAGTAAAGAGAATAATTTTTATGGCGGCCATGGAATTGTAGGAGCGCAGATCGGTACCGGTGCAGGGTTGGCCTTTGCCGAGCAATACCGAAACAGCGATAATGTGGTGCTGGCCTTTTTTGGAGACGGTGCTGCCCGTCAGGGGATGTTGCATGAGACCTTCAACCTGGCCATGCTCTGGCAATTGCCGGTAGTGTTCATTTGCGAGAATAACAACTACGCAATGGGCACTTCGATTCAACGTACGTCGAATGTGGTCGACATTTACAAGCTGGCCGATGCGTACGAAATGCCCGCCGATACCATCGATGGAATGAGCGCTGAGGCCGTACACAATGGCATCAGTCGGGCGGTAAACCGTGCCCGTGAAAAGGGTGGGCCCACGCTAATTGAGATCAAGACCTATCGCTACAAAGGACATTCCATCAGTGATCCCCAAAAATATCGCAGTAAGGACGAGGTCGATGATTATCGCAGTAAAGACCCCATACAGCAAGTGTTGCATACCATTTACGAAAACAAATTTGCTACCGAAGCGGAGATCGACGTTATTAACCAACGAGTCGATGCAATGGTGACTGCCTCTGTGCAATTTGCCGAAGAAAGCCCATGGCCCGATGACAGCGAGGTGCTAAAAGACGTTTACGTAGATCCGCATTATCCCTTTATCATAGATTAAACTTTACTATTCAAATAAAACGATATGGCCGAGCAAAAAAGTCCTCTTACTACTGAACCTACTCCAGGTGTTTTGAGCAAACTGCAGTCCTTTTGGGCAGCTTACAGCAAACCCTTGTCGATCGTCTCTCTCGTATTGGTACTCGCCATAGCGGGCTGGTTTGCCTACCAGGAGCTCTACCAGCAACCCCGTGAGGCCAAAGCGCGCGAAGCGATGTTTCGTGCCGAGGAGTATTACAGAAAGGACTCTGTTTCGCTTGCGCTGAACGGAGATGGACAGAACCAGGGTTTTATAAAGATCATTAGCCGCTTTAGCGGAACAGATGCCGCTAATCTGGCTTCTTTTTATGCCGGTAGCTGCTATTTGAAGTTGGGCGAA
Organism: Chitinophagaceae bacterium; assembly: GCA_003489485.1. GTDB lineage: Bacteria > Bacteroidota > Bacteroidia > Chitinophagales > Chitinophagaceae > JJ008. Next base: position 3,032 of record DNMB01000131.1, read on the forward strand.
AATGCCAAGGCGATCGAGTACCTCGAAAAATTCAGTACATCCTCTAAGGGTGTACAAGCACGCGCCTACAAGTTACTTGGTGATGCCTATGGTGATAGCGGAAAGAATAAAGAAGCGCTTGACGCCTACAAAAAAGCCGCCCGTCACTTCGAAAAAGACGAGGTCAACTCTCCGGAGTATCTATTTATGGCCGCCTATTTTGCAGACCAGGTGCTTAACGATAGTAAAGAGGCGATCGCCTTGTATGAGGAGATCCGTGAGAAGTATCCTCGCAGCCAGCAGTCGTACGACGCCGAAAAATACCTGGCCCGTTTGGGAGTATACCAATCTGCCAATTAACCGAATTCAAAATTGAACGTACAGCTTTTTATACCCTGTTTTGTTGATCAGCTGTTTCCCGAAACGGCATTTAACATGGTACGGGTATTGGAAAAAGCAGGCTGTACGGTTTCGTACAATACCAAGCAAACCTGTTGCGGCCAGGCGGCCTTCAACGCCGGCTTTTGGGATGAGTCAAAGGCTGTTTGCCAAAAGTTCATCAACGATTTTAAGGGTACCGATCCGATCGTTACACCCAGTGCCAGTTGTGCGGGTTTCGTAAAGAATTATTACAGCCGTTTGTTCGACAATTCTTCGTTGCATCACGAGGTGCAAGACCTTAAGCAACGAACCTATGAGTTCTCTGACTTTTTAGTGAACGTATTGCAAAAAGAATCCTTTGGTGCCAGCTTAAATGGCACGGCCACCTACCATGATTCTTGTGCAGCCCTGCGCGAGTGTAAGATCAGGCAAGAGCCGCGCAAGCTCCTGGCCAATGTTAAAGGGTTATCGTTGGTCGAAATGGCCGATGCGGAAACCTGCTGCGGATTTGGCGGCACCTTTGCGGTTAAGTACGAGAATATATCAGTAGCCATGGGAGAACAAAAAGTAGAGAATGCACTGGCCACCGGAGCTCGCTATCTGATATCCACCGATCTTTCTTGCCTGATGCATCAACAAGGGTACATCAATCAAAAAGGATATTCGATCACTACCTTGCATCTGGCCGATGTGTTGGCATCCGGCTGGTAAAATCTATTGCTATGGCCTATTGGTTAATGAAGTCCGAACCTTTCAAGTATTCTTGGGAGCAATTACGCAAGGATAAAAAAACCTTTTGGGATGGGGTGCGCAATTACGCGGCCCGCAATAATTTGAAAGCAATGAAAAAGGGCGATCTGGCTTTTTTCTATCACTCCAACGAAGGGGTAGAAATAGTTGGTATTGCCGAGATCGTAAAAGAATCCTATCAAGATCCAACCACCACCGAAACAGCGTGGGTGGCAGTGGATGTAAAGCCTTTTCAAACGCTAAAAAGACCTGTATCGCTGGCGCAGATCAAAGCAGACAAGAGATTGGCCAATATGGCGCTGGTCAGGCTGGGACGTCTATCGGTGCAGCCTGTTACAGAACAAGAATGGAAGATCGTATTGGAGTTGGCAGGCCACTGAGTGGCTTAATGCTACATAACAGAGCGCTCCGTTTCACTAAATGCTATTCCCTCGTTTTTTAAGGCCTGCATGACCGGCTCATAAATTTCTCGATGAGTAGGAATTTGAAGTCCGCGAAGAGCGATCTTGTCTTGCAAAAGTAAGATCGCTGCCATAGCTAGTGGCAAGCCAACCGTTTTGGCCATGGCGGTACGTACCTGGTCTTCTCCTTTTACCACCAATTGACTGACCACTTCTCTGTTTTCTCCCGAAATGGTATAGGCGATCTCATGAAGCATGATGATCATATCGCGGTCACCTTCTTGCAGCAATAACTTTTTTTCAAGCGCTCGCTGCAACAAGAGGGCAGGAGTAAACACAGACGTACCCAAAGGCGTTTTATCTGCGTCTGCCCCCAAGAATTGAAGTTGGGTATCGAATAGCGGATCTTTTTCTCTTAGCTGTGTTACTTTAGTTTCTACTCCGCTTTTTGCAAAATGATGCGCAAAGGCCTCACTAAGGGTCGCATTTGGCAATGAATAAGAGGGCTCATCGTGCGTGAGAGAAAGTTGCAAGAGGTTCTTCCATCCCTTTATAAAATCAGGATGTCGAAGCGTGGTTCGAATGAACGTATCGACAGTTTGTAACCCGTATAAAGAAAGATAAGAGAGCGAATCTCTATTGGGATACCAAGCGTACCGACCCAGACCGGCGACCTCCACCGTATTTTCTCTTTCGAATAGTTGCTCGTAAGAAAGACGTATCTCCTTTCCCTGCAAACGATATAGCGCACCTGCCTGACCGGCAGTAACCACATTGCGAGGATTCCAGCTGATCTTGTAATGCCAGGGGTTTGTATCCGATTCGGGCGCCACGAGCCCCCCGCAATGCGATACGAACGAGTGTACCACGCCGCCTCGCTCAGCAATATCATTCAACAGTGCCATGGCACTCATGTGATCGATTCCCGGGTCAAGACCCATTTCACACAAGAAAAGAAGGTCGTTCGAAGCGATCTCGTTTTTCATTGCCTGCAACTCTTCATTTACGTAAGAGGCGGTCAACAGATGCTTTTTTAGCCGCAAACAATCTGCAGCGACCACCTGGTGCAACTGTGGTGGCAGCAGCGAAATGACCAGGTTGGCACGCTCTATCTCGGGCTC